>JBEBAN010000058.1:0-4514 GCA_041158865.1 Actinomycetota bacterium | reverse complement strand
GTGAAGACTGAAGCCAAAAAGGCAGCCGAAAAGGCTTCCACCACTAAGACTTCGGTAGCAGAGGCTACCGAGACCGAAACAGGAGAAACTAATGCCTAAGCAGAAGACCCATTCAGGTGCTAAGAAGCGTTTCCGCTTCACCGGTAGCGGCAAGCTAATGAAGCAGCAGATCAACATGCGCCACAACCTTGAGCACAAGTCGAGCCGTCGTACTCGTCGTCTAAACCAGGACCAGGTTGTTTCGGCAGCAGACTTCAAGACCATCAAGAAGCAGCTCGGCCACTAGTCGAACCCGAAGAATTTAGGAGATAACAAATGGCAAGAGTAAAAAACGCTGTTAACGCAGCGAAGAAGCGTCGTACAGTCCTAGAGCGCGCACACGGTTACCGTGGTCAGCGTTCGCGTCTATACCGCATGGCCAAGCAGCAGATGCTGCACTCGTTGGTCTACGCGTACAACGACCGTAAGGACAAGAAGGGCAACTTCCGTCGTCTATGGATTCAGCGTATTAACGCTGCAGCCCGTGCGAACGGTATGACCTACAACCGCCTAATCCAGGGGCTAAACCTTGCAGGTGTAGCTGTTGACCGCCGTATCTTGGCTGACCTAGCCGTGAACGACGCTCCAGTGTTCGCTTCGCTAGTAGCTTCCGCTAAGGCAGCACTTCCAAAGGACACTTCGGCTCCAAAGGCTAAGTAAGTATGAGCGACCTGACGAACAACAAGGTTCGTTCGGTCGCGCAGCTTGCAAAGAAAGATGCCCGGTCTCAGACCGGGCTCTTTCTGCTTGAAGGGGTGCAAGGGCTGAAAGAAGTTCTTGCCAAGCCTTCGTTAGTTGTTGAGCTATACGCAACCGAAGAAGCAATGGATCGCCACCTCGATTTGTTTCGAGAAGTGGCTGGCGCTGGCATTGCCGTCGAGGTTGTTTCTCCGGTTGTCATGAAGAAGCTTTGCGACACCGAGACCCCGCAGGGAGTTCTTGCGGTTTGCCAGCAGGTTGACGTTTCTTTGGAATCCGTTTTGGCTAAGAAGCCTCAGCTGATCGCATTTTTGGCGAATGTTCGTGACCCTGGCAATGCCGGTACTGTTCTGCGTGCGGCTGATGCTGCCGGTGCGGATGCCGTGGTGTTTAGCGCCGATTCGGTAGACCTCTACAACTCGAAGGTGGTGCGTTCCACTACCGGTTCGCTGTTCCATCTGGATGTCGTCCAAGGTGTTTCGATCGCAGATGCCATTTCTGCATTCAAGGCTGCCGGTATTCAGGTGTTTGCGGCTAATGGCGGGGGAGCGTCCTTGCCTGAACTTGGCTCTGTGTTGGCTTCGCCGACCGCTTGGGTCTTCGGTAATGAGGCTTGGGGCTTCGAGGAGTCCACCTTGGCTCTGGTTGACCGCCAGGTCGGTGTGCCTTTGTATGGTCAGGCGGAGTCTTTGAACCTTGCTACCGCGGCCAGTGTTTGCCTCTACGCTTCCGCCTTCGCACAGCACTCCTAAAGGTAGAATTGACCATTATGTCTGGCAATAATCCAATCAACCCGTCTGTTGTAGACCCGATCGTCTCTGAGGCGCTTGCAGCAATTGAAGCTGCCGCCGATTTGGCGTCGTTGATTGCTGCCCGCGCTGCCGTTATTGGCGAGGCTTCGCCGATTGCCACCCTGAACGCCTCGATCAAGAACATGCCGAACGAGTTCAAGGCTGAGGCTGGAGCTCTTATCGGTGGAGCCAGAGGAAAGCTAAACGCTGCTTTTGCTGCCCGCGAGCAGGTATTGGCTGCCGCTGCGGAAGCCGAGAAGCTGGCTGCCGAGGCAGTGGATGTGACCACCTGGGCACGTCGTTCGCCAGTTGGTGCTCGTCACCCGCTTTCGCTACTCATGGACAAGACTGCCGACATCTTCATCGCTATGGGTTGGGAAGTTGCCGAGGGTCCAGAGGTGGAGAGCGAGTGGTTCAACTTCGATGCTCTGAACTTCGACGCCGACCACCCGGCTCGTGCCATGCAGGACACCTTCTTCGTGCAGCCTGAAGAGGCACACCTGATTCTTCGTACCCAGACCTCGCCGGTTCAGGTTCGTTCAATGTTGGAGCGAGAAGTGCCAATCTATGTGATTTGCCCAGGACGCGTTTTCCGCACCGACGAACTAGATGAAACCCACACTCCGGTTTTCCATCAGATCGAGGGACTAGCCGTTGACAAGGGTCTGACCATGGCTGACCTACGCGGAACGCTGGAGCACTTCGCGCGATTGATGTTTGGCCCCGAAGCCAAGATTCGTCTGCGCCCTAACTTCTTCCCGTTCACCGAACCTTCGGCTGAACTAGACATTTGGCACGTTGGTGCCAAGGGTGGTCCTCGCTGGATCGAGTGGGGTGGCTGCGGAATGGTAAACCCAAACGTTTTGCGTGCTGCCGGCATTGACCCTGAAGAGTATTCGGGCTTCGCATTCGGTATGGGTATTGAACGTACCTTGATGTTCCGTAACGGAGTTCTCGACATGCACGACATGGTCGAGAGCGATGTGCGTTTCTCGCAGCAGTTTGGAGGGAACCTCTAATGCGCGTGCCACTTTCTTGGTTGGCTGAATACGTTGACCTTCCTGGTGATGCCACTCCAGATTCGGTAATGGCCGAACTTGTCAAGGTCGGTTTCGAGGAAGAAGATCAGCACGGCTTTGATGTGACTGGTCCGCTGGTCGTTGGCCAGGTTTTGGAGTTCACTCCTGAGCCGCAGAGCAACGGCAAGACCATCAACTGGTGTCAGGTTCGTGTTGCTCCGGAAGGGCAGAAGGCTGCCGATGGTGGCGCTGATGTTCGCGGTATCGTCTGTGGTGCTTCGAACTTCGTAGTCGGCGACAAGGTCGTGGTTTGCCTACCTGGAGCGGTGCTTCCCGGAAACTTTGCGATTGCTGCCCGCAGCACCTACGGCCACACCTCGGACGGCATGATGGCTTCGGCTCGTGAGCTTGGAATCAGCGACGAACACGCCGGAATCATTCGTCTATCGGAGCTAGGTCTCGACCCTAAGGTTGGCACAGACGCCATTGAACTTCTTCACATCGGCGACAAGGCTGCCGAGATCAATGTCACGCCAGACCGCGGTTACGCGTTCTCGATTCGTGGTGTTGCTCGCGAGTACTCGCACTCGACCGGTGCTGAGTTCCGCGACCCTGCTGGAAACGTATACCCAGAGGTTGCTTCCGGTTTCGAAGTTTCAGTTGTTGACGAGAATCCAGTGCGTGGCAACGTAGGTTGCGACCGTTTCGTCCTGCGTGCCGTTCGCGGTGTGGATGCAACTCGTCCAACTCCAGCCTGGATGGTTACCCGCCTAAAGCTGGCTGGCATGCGTTCAGTTTCGCTGGTGGTAGACATCACCAACTACGTGATGCTCGAACTTGGTCAGCCCACTCACGCCTACGACCTAGACAAGCTAACCGGCGGAATTGTGGTTCGTCGCGCTAAAGCCGGCGAGACCCTCAAGACTCTAGACGGTCAGGTACGCAAGCTCGATGCTGAGGATCTACTGATTACGGATGGCTCTGGACCGATTGGTCTGGCCGGCGTGATGGGTGGTGAAACCACCGAGGTTTCTAACGAGACCGTTAACGTGATCATCGAAGCTGCTCACTTCGACCCAGTGACCATCGCTCGTAGCGCTCGTCGACACAAGCTATCGTCTGAGGCGTCTAAGCGTTTCGAGCGTGGAGTTGACCCAAAGGTTACCGAGTATGCGGTCGCCCGCGTTATTCAGCTGCTAGAGGTTCACGCCGGTGGCACCGCCGATTCACTTGGTGCTAACTACAGCACGCTAGGTGACGCCAAGGCGATCTGGTTGCCAGCAACATTTGCTCAGGAACTAACCGGCGTTGAATACACGTCAGATGAAATCGTCAAGGTTCTAACCGAGATCGGTTGTGTTGTGGCTAACGTCGACGGAGGCTACGAGGTCATTGCTCCTTCGTGGCGCCCAGACCTAGGCCACAAGACCGACCTAACTGAGGAGATTGCCCGCATCACCGGTTATGACCGCATTGGTGTTCGCCTGCCGGTTGCACCTCCGGGACGCGGCCTTACCCGCAACCAGCGTTTCCGTCGCCAGCTTTTGACCGCTGCCGTAGGTGCCGGTGTCACCGAGGTTCTGACTTACCCGTTCCTATCTGAGAAGGCGAATGGTTACTTCAGTGAAGTTGCGGGGCGTGTTCAGCTCGTGAACCCACTGCAGGAAGAGACCGGCCAGATGCGCCTCTCGATCCTGCCTGGGCTGCTTGATGCTGCTCACCGAAACCTATCTCGTGGGCTCACCGACGTGGCCATTTTCGAAGAGGGATCGGTCTTCATCCCAACCGAAACTAGCGCTCAGGCTTTCGAACTACCTGGTGTTTCCGGTCGTCCGAAGCAGGGCGTCCTAGATTCGATTCAGGCAACCATCCCGGTCCAGCCAAAGCGTTTCGCTGCCGTGCTAACCGGTGAGCGTGTGAAGCAGCAGGTTGGTGCTGCAGCTTCCAACTACGATTACGCGGATGC
>JBEBAN010000057.1:0-4768 GCA_041158865.1 Actinomycetota bacterium | reverse complement strand
GGTCTGATCGTTCCTAACATCAAGGACGCCGACAAGATGTCGATGCTCGAGCTCGCTCAGGCAATCGAACAGCTGGCTGCCACCGCTCGTGAAGGCAAGACAACTCCTGCCGACATGAAGGATGGAACCATCACCATCACCAACATCGGTGTCTTCGGCGTTGATACCGGTACCCCAATCTTGAACCCAGGTGAAGTAGCGATTGTGGCCCTTGGCTCGATCCGCCCGAAGCCTTGGGTAGTCAATGGTGAAATCCAGGTTCGCCAGGTAACCACCATCGGCGCCACCTTCGACCACCGTGTCGTCGACGGCGACGTAGCCTCGCGCTTCGTTCAGGACGTGGCTTCGGTAATCGAAGAGCCTGCTCTACTGCTTGACTAATTAGTATTGACAATCATTCTCAATAAGCCCTAGCCTTAGAGTGTGAAAAAATACGGCTCGCTCACGCTCGCATTGGTTGCGCTACTAGCGCTCGTTGGGTGCGCCCCAGCTGAGCAACCTCGCTGGCAGGCCGGCAATGGTCCAATCAAGATCGTCGCTTCAACCAACGTCTGGGGTTCGGTGGCAAACCTAATTGCCGGTGACCTGGCAACCATCGATGCCATCATCTACAACGTGAACCAGGATCCACACTCTTACGAGTTGACCGCTCGCGATCAATTACTGATTAACAACGCAGACATCGTGATCATGAACGGTGGAGGCTATGACGACTTCATGCAGCAGGCAATCGACGCCGACCCAACCCCAGCGATTACCGTGGACGCATTCATGGCATCGGGCGATGACGAAACCCGCAACGAACACATTTGGTATGACGTCGATCAGGTTGGTGATGTGGCCGCAGTAATCGGCGCCGCCCTCGAGTCCGTAGACGAAAGCAAGCTCGATGAGATCGAAGCTCGAGTTGAGGTTTTCCGCGAGAAGCTTGCCGAGCGCAAGGCGCTGCTGGAAGGACACAAGTTACAGCTGAACGCTGCCTATGTCTCCTACGAGCAGACCTGTGTGTTCATGACCGAACCGCTTGTTGCCTACCTCGCGGAAGACGCTGGGTGGATCGACCTCACTCCGCCTGAATTCAGCGAGGCCATCGAGGAAGAGCGTGACGTGCCGCCGGCTGTAATGCAAGAGGCAATCGACCTAATTAAGAACAACAAGGTCGGCGCAATCTACGTGAATGGAAGCACGCAAACGTCCCAGATTGAAACCTTGCTTTCGATCAACAGCAAGATTCCTAACTACGAATTCAGCGAGCTGCTGATTCAAGACCCAGACACCCTGGAGTATGACGGCGGTTACTTCGAGATGCTCGATGGTGCGATTCAGATGGTGTTTGGCAAGTGAGCAAGCCAGTACTAGAAATTGAAAACGCGACCCTTGAGATTGATGGTCGTGTGCTTTGGCAGAACCTGAACTTGGAGATTCAGCCAAACGAGTTCATTGCAGTGCTGGGTGCCAACGGTTCAGGTAAGACCAGCTTGCTCAAAGCTGTGCTCGGGCAGTTGCCCTTGAAGAGCGGAAACATTCGTCTAAATTCCAAGAAAATTCGCCGCGGCTCACGCCGCGTGGGGTATGTCCCTCAGCATCGTCAGCCAGAAACGACTATGCCACTGCGCGGTAAGGATCTACTTTGGCTGGGACTGAACGGTCACCGCTTCGGCTTCTGGATTCCAGGATCGAAGGCACGTTCCCAGTTCGACCACATCGTCGAGGCCATCGACGGCCGCGAACTGATCAAGCGAAAGATCAGCGGTATGTCTGGGGGTGAGCTTCAGCGCCTGCGCGTTGGCCAGGCGGTCATTGACGAACCGGACCTAATCCTTGCCGACGAGCCACTTAGCGCTCTGGACTACAACCAGCAGGCAGCAGTAGCCGAACTGCTCGCCCGTGAAAGCCGCGAGCACGGCGCAGCAGTGCTTTTCGTGACTCACGACGTGAACCCGATTTTGGGAATGGTCGATCGCGTGCTCTACCTGGCCGAGGGAAGCTTCCGCATTGGAACTCCGGATGAAGTACTGACCTCTGAAACCTTGAGTGAACTCTATGGGACCCCAATTGATGTCGTTCGCAACCAAGGACGCATCGTGGTGCTCGGAGCGCACGACGACCACGACCACCACCACGAAGAGGTGTGGAAGTGATCTTCGATTTCTCAAACTACGACCAGCTGCTTCCACTGGTGACCAACTCACTCATCGTTGGGGCTTTGCTGGCAGTGGTCGGAGGTCTCGTCGGTGTCTTCGTGATCAATCGCGATATGTCTTTCGCCGTCCACGGGATTTCGGAGCTCAGCTTTGCTGGTGCTTCGATAACGCTTCTAATTGGTGGCGACGTCGTCTTCGGTTCGGTAATCGGCTCGCTCATTGCCTCGCTGATCATCGGAGTGATGGGAGCGAAGGCCAAGGAGCGTAATTCGATCACCGCAGTGCTGATGCCGTTCGGTCTGGGCCTAGGAATCATGGCACTCTCACTCTATGAGGGACGAGCTTCGAACAAGTTCGGTCTATTGACCGGTCAGATTGTGGCCGTCGATGAACCACAGCTGGTTTCGATCAGCATTCTTTCGGTAGTGGTTATCGCGACGCTTCTGATTATCTGGCGACCCCTGACTTTCGCATCACTCGATGTCGAGGTGGCAAGCGCTCGCGGAGTGCCAACCAGAACTCTCTCGATCGTCTTCATGCTGCTACTAGGGCTCTCGGTTGCCGCGAGCATCCAGGTGGTTGGCGCACTGCTCGTGCTGAGCCTGCTGGTTACTCCGGCGGCCGCTGCCGTTCGTGTGAGTACCTCACCGTTTGTGATCCCGATGCTCTCGGTGCTGTTCGCCGGCATTTCGGTCGTTGGCGGAATCGTCCTCGCGCTTGGTTCGAGCCTGCCGGTTAGCCCATACGTCACCAGCATCTCGTTCCTGATCTACCTGGTTTGCCGAGGAGTCGAATGGGTGAAGAACCGATGACCGCAAAGCGCAACACCTGGCAGAAGGATGCCGTCAAGCATGCACTCGGGGAAGCTGCCGGATTCGTTTCGGCGCAGCAGCTTCACCTGGTACTTCGCAACCACGGTTCGACCATCGGATTGGCAACCGTCTATCGAGCGCTCGCAGATCTAGCCGCCGCTGGCGATGCCGACAGCCTTCAAAGCAAGGACGGCGAACTCCTCTACCGCGCCTGCGGAACCGAACATCACCACCATTTGATTTGCCGTTCCTGCGGAAAGACCGTGGAGATCGAGGCGTCCAAGGTTGAAACCTGGGCAGACGAAGTCGCCAAGTCACACGGATTCACCCAGCCGAGTCACACCATCGACATTTTCGGTGTTTGTGCGGCGTGTAATTCCTAAACTTGGACTTGATTAAGCGGTATAAAGTCGCCTAAACTTATGAAGTTGCTTTGAGCAACAAGGTTTTTGTATTCAAGCCAAACCAACTCCCATAAATCTAGGGTGCATTCGGCTTGCCAACAAGGAGATGAAATGTCAGCTTACTGTCAGGTAACTGAAACTGGCCCACAGTTCGGCCACCACGTTTCGCACGCCCAGAACAAGACCAAGCGTCGCTTCAACCCAAACATTCAGAAGAAGACCTACTTTGTTCCTTCGCTAAAGCGCAACGTCACCCTGAACCTCAGCGCACGTGGCATCAAGGTTATCGACGCTCGTGGTATCGAGTCGGTTGTGGCTTCGCTACTTGCCCGTGGCGAGAAGATCTAAGGAGTCGTAGCTAAATGGCTAAGAAGGACAAGGACATTCGTCCAATCATCAAGATGAAGTCGACTGCCGGCACCGGTTACACCTACGTAACTCGCAAGAACCGCCGCAACGACCCAGACCGTATCGTTCTGAAGAAGTACGACCCAGTTGTACGTCAGCACGTCGAATTCCGCGAGGAGCGTTAATCCATGGCTAAGAAGAGCAAGATCGCTAAGAACGAGCAGCGCAAGGTTATTGTCGAGCGTTACGCAGAGAAGCGCCTGGCACTAAAGAAGGCTCTAGTTGACCCAAACAGCACTGACGCACAGCGCGAAGAGGCTCGTCTAGGTCTGCAGAAGCTTCCACGCGATGCTTCGCCAGTTCGTGTTCGCGGCCGCGATGCAATCGACGGACGTCCACGTGGTTTCCTAAGCAAGTTCGGTGTCTCGCGTGTTCGTTTCCGCAAGATGGCCCACAACGGCGAACTTCCAGGCATCACCAAGTCGTCCTGGTAAATCACAAATTTGCCAAAACCGCTCCCGTTGGGGGCGGTTTTGCTTTAACCCTTGAAAATAAAGGGATGTAGACACGCCGAGCGAAATGAACGCTGAAAAATACTGGGGGTCTAGATTTATAGCGACTAAACATAGTCATTCTTTCTAGACATTGGAGGGCCAAATGGCTAACACTCTAAACAAGGGCGAGCTAGTAGCCGCCATTGCTGCACACACCGGTGAGTCCCAGGCAGCCGTCAACCGCGTTGTTGACGCTCTGTTCGAGACCATCGCAAAGACCGTAAAGAAGGGTGACAAGGTCACCATTCCTGGTTGGATCTCGGTTGAGAAGGGTCACCGTGCAGCTCGCACCGGTCGCAACCCACAGACCGGCGCAACCATCCAGATTGCTGCTTCGAACACCGTTAAGGTTTCGGCTGGTAGCAAGCTAAAGGCTGCTGTTAAGTAATTCTTGACAACTTAGAGGGCGTCGGCTTCGGCCGGCGCCTTCTCCTTTAAGATGGGTATGTGAAGCTCACCCAAAACCCTAAAGCCCTAGTGATTGCGCAGTTCGTGCTCCTGGCTTT
>JBEBAN010000056.1:0-4863 GCA_041158865.1 Actinomycetota bacterium | reverse complement strand
GGGGTCACCTGAACTAGGTAACCCACTCCGTTGACATCAATCACCAGCGAACTCGGAGAGACGCTAGCAACGATTCCTTTTAGAGATGCAATCACTAGTAAATGCTAACTAAGCCTTACCTTTTCTCTTGGAGGCTGATTGCGCGCTGAGCCACTGTGCCTGCGCTTTAGTTGGCTTGGATGCTGCGGAAACCGGTCCAACCGACTTCCAGGCATTACAGATGGCGATGGCTAGGGCATCGGCGGAGTCCGCCGGCTTAGGTATCTCGGTGAGTCCAAGAATCTTGGAAACCGCGATACCGATTTGCGGTTTGGCCGCCTTACCGGAGCCGGTAACTGCAGCCTTGACTTCGCTCGGTGTGTGCATCTCAATTGGAATGCCGTACTTGGCGGCCAGGAACAAAACAACGCCAGAGATCTGCGCGACACCCATAACCGAGCGTAAGTTGGCTTGAGCAAAAACCCGCTCGAGCGCTATTGCTGCAGGTTTGTGGGCAATGATTAGCTGTTCGATGCCATCGCCAATCACCTGCAGCCTTGAAGAAAGCTCGTCGGTTGCAGGAGTCTTTAGGGTATCGACATGAACCAGCTCAACCTTCCGACTAGGCAGGGAGCGGATTACAGCGACACCGCAGCGAGTGAGACCTGGGTCAACTCCAAGAATCACTCGTGACATTTAGTCCTGCTCTAGTTCGGCCATTACGTCGGCCGTCATGTCGAAGTTCGAGAACACGTTTTGAACGTCGTCGAGGTCTTCGAGAGCATCGATCAGACCGATTACCTTGCGAGCAGTGTCGGCATCAACCTGAACCTGCATGGTTGGCACGAACTCAACATCTGCAGCTTCGTAGTCAATTTCCGCAGCCTGAAGCGCGGTACGAACCGCAACCATGTCGGATGGGTCAGTGGTTAGCACCAAAACCTCGCCGCGGTCTTCCGCATCCTCAATTCCAGCCTCTAGGCCAGCAGCCAAGACACTGTCTTCGGTGACCGAAGCGCTCTTGTTTACAGTGATTACACCCTTGCGGTGGAACATGAAGCTAACCGAACCCGGGTCTGCCACCGTACCACCGTTACGGGTGATTGCCAGACGCACCTCGGCGGCTGCACGGTTCTTGTTGTCGGTCAAACATTCAATCAAAATCGCAACACCGTTTGGGCCGTAAGCCTCATACATGATGGTGGTGTACTCAACGGCATCCGCACCAACACCGGAACCGCGCTTGATTGCACGCTCAATGTTGTCGTTAGGAAGAGAAGACTTGCGACCCTTCTGGATTGCATCGTAAAGGGTTGGGTTTCCGTCGATGTCAGGGCCACCGAGACGCGCAGCTACTTCAATGTTCTTGATTAGCTTTGCGAATAGTTTTGCTCTGCGACCGTCGATGACGGCCTTTTTGTGCTTAGTTGTAGCCCATTTGGAGTGGCCTGACATGATGCTCCCGTGTTGGTTTGTACTTACAAAATTCTATTGGTTTAGTTAGTAATCAGGTCGTCGTAGAAGAACTGGTGGATGCGATCCTCACCGGTTACCTCAGGGTGGAAACTAATTCCCAAACGATTCCCTTGTCGAACACCGACAATGCGGCCGTCCTCGAGCCTGGAAACCACGGACGCCTTCTCACCTACCGAAGTAATTAGCGGCGCACGAATGAAGGCAGCATGGACTACTCCTGACACACCCTCAAATTCGAGGTCAACTTCGAACGAATCGAGCTGATTACCGAAAGCATTTCGCTGAACCACGACATCAAGACCACCGAAGGTTTCCTGACCTACGATGCCGTCGGTGATTTCATCCGCCAACATGATCAGGCCGGCGCAGGTACCAAAGACCGGTAATCCGCCGTTTATGGCCTGCTGAATCGGTTCAAACAGGTCGAAGATTCGGGCGAGCTTGCCAATTGTTGTTGACTCTCCCCCAGGCAAAACAAGCCCGGAAACTGAATCAAGTTCCGACCTGGTTTTTACCGGGACCGCGGGAATACCGAGACGACTAAAAGCCTGCAGGTGCTCGCGAAAGTCACCCTGCAGGCTTAGTACGCCTACCGGCTTAGTCACTACCAGCCGCGTTCAGCCAAACGGTGTGGGGCTGGAAGGTCGGTCACGTTGATGCCAACCATTGCCTCACCAAGTCCACGGCTTACCTCGGCTAGAACGTCTGGGTCATTGTAGAAGGTGGTCGCCTTCACAATTGCCTTGGCACGTGCCTCAGGGTTACCCGACTTGAAGATTCCGGAGCCAACGAACACACCGTCTGCGCCCATCTGCATCATCAGCGCGGCGTCAGCAGGAGTAGCAACTCCACCCGCCACAAACATGACTACAGGAAGCTTGCCGGTACGAGCAACCTCGTGCACCAGCTGGTAAGGAGCCTGAAGTTCCTTGGCAGCAACGTAAAGCTCGTCTTCGCTTTTGGCGGCAAGTGCACGGATTTCGCCCGAGATGGTGCGGATGTGCTTCATCGCCTCGGATACGTCACCGGTACCGGCTTCACCCTTAGAACGGATCATGGCAGCACCTTCGGTGATACGGCGAAGCGCTTCACCTAGGTTGGTTGCACCACAAACGAATGGCACGTTGAAGTTCCACTTGTCGATGTGGTTCACGTAGTCGGCTGGGCTAAGCACCTCGGACTCGTCGATGTAGTCAACACCAAGTGACTGCAAGATCTGTGCTTCAACGAAGTGACCGATGCGAGCCTTCGCCATAACTGGGATCGAAACGGCCTCAATGATGCCGTCAATCATGTCTGGGTCAGACATGCGCGATACGCCACCCTGCGCACGGATGTCAGCTGGAACTCGCTCGAGGGCCATAACGGCAACCGCGCCAGCATCTTCGGCAATCTTCGCCTGCTCTGGGGTAACAACGTCCATGATGACACCGCCCTTTAGCATCTCGGCAAGGCCGCGCTTAACTAGTGGTGTTCCTACTTCTGGCTTTGAAAATTCGCTCATGCCCTCAAGTCTAAATGCCTAAAGCGAGCGCCGCTGAATCTTTACGGAGAGTTACTGAACCCAGCCGTTTGCGATCTCGTCGCGGACCTGACTTAGCAGCTTAGGTAGAGCCTTGGTCTCGGCAATAATCGGGAGGAAGTTTGCGTCATTTCGCCAACGTGGGACGATGTGCTGGTGCAGGTGACCGGCGATACCAGCTCCCGCAACTTCACCCTGGTTCATACCGATGTTGAAGCCGTGGGCCTTCGAAACAGTAGACAGAGTTGCCATGGCTTGCTGGGTCAGTAGACCAATCTCGGCAACCTCTTCCGCGGTAGCCAAATCATAGGTCGGGATGTGGCGATAAGGGCAGACCAGCAGGTGACCCGAGTTGTATGGGAACAAATTCAAGAGAACGTATGCAGTCTTGCCACGGTAGACAATCAGCGACTGCTCATCAGCCATCGACGGCCCAATGCAGAACGGGCATTTTTCTTCAGAAGGCTGTTGCCCGTGCTGGATGTAAACCAAACGGTGAGGTGTCCAGAGCCTCTGGAATGCGTCTGGAGTTGCAGCGAAATCTGCCGCATGCTCCATACGCTCGTCGGTCATTAGACCTGTTCCTTGTTCTCGATTGCAGCGATAATTCTGGCAACGGCGTCAGCCACAGGAATTCCGTTCTCCTGACTTCCGTCGCGGAAACGGAATGAAACAGCACCGGCCGCGCGGTCGTCTTCGCCAGCAATCAGCATGAATGGAACTCGGTCCTTGGTGTGGTTGCGAATCTTCTTCTGCATGCGGTCATCCGAGTCGTCAACGGTGATGCGAACACCGCGGCTGCGAAGCTCAGATGCGACCCCGTGCATGTACTCGCTGTACTCGTCAGCGATTGGAATACCAACCACCTGAACCGGAGCCAGCCATGGTGGGAAGTGACCAGCGTAGTGCTCTGTTAATACACCGAAGAAACGCTCAATCGAACCGAATAGTGCGCGGTGAATCATCACCGGACGCTTAGCAGTTCCATCGGCTGCGGTGTATTCAAGATCGAATCGTTCAGGCAGGTTGAAGTCCAATTGAATGGTTGACATCTGCCAGGTGCGGCCGATTGCATCTCGAGCCTGAACCGAAATCTTCGGACCGTAGAAGGCGGCGCCTCCCGGGTCTGGAACAAGCTCAAGTCCAGTAGCCTCGGCAACGCGAGCGAGAGTTCCAGTAGCGCGTTCCCAAATCTCATCGGAACCAACGAACTTAGGATTTCCCTCTTCACGGGTCGAAAGCTCTAGGTAGAAGTCAGTCAAACCATAGTCACGAAGCAAGCCGAGCACGAAACCGATCACATCGGTGAGTTCCTGCTCCATGTTTTCCTGGGTGACGAACAGATGAGCATCGTCCTGAGTCAGACCGCGAACACGAGTTAGACCGTGAACCACACCACTCTTCTCGTAGCGGTAAACCGTACCAAACTCGAACATGCGAAGCGGAAGATCGCGGTATGAGCGGTGCTGGCTCTTGTAAACCAAGATGTGGAACGGGCAGTTCATCGGCTTCAGGTAGTAGTCCTGGCCCTGCTTGCGAACCACGCCGTCCTCGTCGACCTCCTCGTCAAGTTTCATAGGAGGGAACATGCCGTCTGCATACCAAGCCAAGTGACCAGAGGTTTCAAACAGGTTCGACTTGGTGATGTGTGGCGAGTAAACGAAGTCGTATCCGTTTTCCTCGTGACGTTTACGGCTGTAGTCCTCCATCACGCGACGAATGATTCCGCCCTTCGGGTGGAACACGGCCAAGCCCGAACCAATTTCCTCAGGGAAGGAGAACAGGTCGAGTTCAGCACCAATGCGTCGGTGGTCACGCTTCGCAGCTTCTTCCAAACGCTCGAGGTGAGCCTTTAGTTCATCCTTGGAAGGCCAAGCGGTTCCATA
>JBEBAN010000055.1:0-4962 GCA_041158865.1 Actinomycetota bacterium | reverse complement strand
TCGTCGAGGTCGGCGATCAGCTTGCCGTCGGCGTCCTTGACCACGGTTCCAACTGGAACAGGGAGAACTACGTCTTTACCGGTTGCTCCATTGCGGAAGTCACCGGCTCCCTTAGCGCCATCGCCACCCTGCTGGTGCGGGCGGAAGTGGTATTCGAGCAGAGTGGTTACGTCTGGGTCGGCGATCAGGCTGATCGAACCGCCGTCACCACCATCAGCGCCATCTGGGCCAGCTAGTGGCTTGAACTTCTCACGCTTGATTGAAACACAGCCATCGCCTCCGTTTCCGGCGCGCAGGTGAAGGGTCACCTGATCAACGAATTGAATCAATCCTTCACCTTCCTAAAAAGTTAGAAGGCGAGCCGATTGGCTCGCCTTCAAAAAACTTGTCCTAAGACTTAAGCCGCAACGATGTTGACGACTCGGCGGCCACCCTTGGTACCGAATTCAACGGCACCTGCAGATAGAGCGAACAAGGTGTCGTCCTTGCCGCGACCTACGTTTACGCCCGGGTGGAAGTGAGTTCCACGCTGACGAACGATGATTTCACCGGCGTTTACAACCTGGCCAGCGTAGCGCTTTACGCCTAGACGCTGAGCATTTGAGTCACGACCGTTACGAGTAGAGCTAACACCCTTTTTGGAAGCCATTTTCTAGTTCCTTACTTGATCTCGGTGACCTGGACGCGAGTTAGGTCCTGGCGGTGACCCTGACGAGTCTTGTAGCCGGTCTTGTTCTTGTACTTCTGGATGATGATCTTTGGACCGCGTAGGTCTCCAAGGACCTTGGCCGAAACCTTTACCTTTGCTAGAGCTGCTGCGTCGGTGGTGACCTTTTCGCCGTCAACTAGAAGTAGAGCTGGAAGGGTGATGGTCTCACCCTCAGCTGCCTTCTGGCGGTCAAGGGTCACGATGGTGCCAACCGACACCTTCTCCTGGCGAGCGCCAGAGCGAACTACTGCGTAAACCACGGTTTTACCTTTTTCTTGAAAAGACTTTGATTCGAACTCGCGAGTGTTCAGCGAGCAACTATCCAACTTTACAGCCTTTTAGGGCTGTTCGTCAAACGAATTCAGTCGTCTTTTTCGGTTTCATCTTCTGTTTTTGGGGTCACAATGCCGCCCGAGGTTACTCGTTTGGACTTGCGCTTACCCTGACCTGGCTCCGATGGCTCTGGTAGAGCATCGAGAACTGCGGTTAGGGAAGGGTCTTCATTTGGAGCGGCCACGTCGTGGTCTCCAATGGTGCTGGCGGCAATCTTGGCCACTACCGAGTTGATCTGAGATGCGCTCTCGGCGGTTACAACCTTGGCAACTTCCTGCTTCGGAGGTTGGTTCTTGTTCTTCTTGCCCTTGCCCGACTTCTGCTGGCCTTCGCCGGTGTTTTCGGCTTGTGCTGGCGACTTGGCGCGCATGTGTGGCTCGTGGTGAACGATCACACCGCGACCTGCACAGATGTCACAAGGCTCGCTGAAGGTCTCAAGTAGCCCGATTCCGAGCTTCTTACGGGTCATCTGAACCAAACCGAGCGAGGTCACTTCGGCAACCTGGTGCTTGGTGCGGTCACGGCTAAGGCATTCCATTAGTCGACGCTGAACTAGGTCTCGGTTGCTCTCAAGGACCATATCGATGAAGTCGATGACGATGATTCCACCGATGTCGCGAAGACGAAGCTGACGAACCACTTCTTCGGCTGCTTCAAGGTTGTTCTTGGTAACTGTCTCTTCGAGGTTTCCACCGGAACCCACGAACTTACCGGTGTTCACGTCAACCACGGTCATGGCTTCCGTGCGGTCGATAACTAGCGAACCACCTGATGGTAGATAAACCTTACGCTCTAGAGCCTTGTAGATCTGCTCCCCTACGCGGTATTCGTCGAATACGTCTTTGTCGCCGGTGTAATTCTCTACGCGCTCCAGTAGGTCTGGAGCAACAGCGGCTAGGTAACCTTCGATTGCTTCGCGTGCGTCGTCGCCGGCGATAACCAGCTTTTGGAAGTCTTCGTTGAATACGTCGCGAATGATCTTGATTAGTAGGTCTGGTTCGCTGTGCAGCAATAGCGGAGCCTGTGACTTCGAAACCTTCTTCTGGATTTCATCCCACTGCTTCTGCAAGCGCTGAACATCTAGGGTCAGCTGTTCTTCGGTAGCACCCTCGGCTGCGGTGCGCACAATTACGCCAGCGTCCTCAGGAAGTACTTCCTTCAGGATCTTCTTGAGGCGAGTGCGCTCGGTTTCGGGTAGCTTGCGCGAAATTCCGTTCATGCTGCCGTTTGGAACATAAACCAGATAGCGGCCTGGTAGTGAAACCTGCGAGGTGAGTCGAGCACCCTTCTGCCCTACCGGGTCCTTGGTGACCTGAACTAGGACGGTGTCGCCAGACTTCAGCGCCAACTCGATGCGGCGTGGCTGGTTGCCGGTCTCTGCCAGCTCCCAGTCAACTTCACCCGAATAAAGAACCGCGTTACGACCACGGCCGATGTCAACGAATGCTGCTTCCATGCTTGGTAGTACGTTCTGGACCTTACCCATGTAAACGTTGCCGATTAGCGAAGCCTCAGCAGCCTTAGCTACGTAGTGCTCAACCAGAATCTTGTCTTCAAGCACACCAATCTGGATCTTGCCGTCCTTCGAGCGAACGACCATGGTGCGGTCAACGGCCTCGCGGCGAGCTAGGAACTCAGACTCGGTAACGGTGTTACGACGACGACCTGCATCACGGCCATCACGTCGACGCTGCTTCTTCGCTTCTAGACGAGTTGAACCGCGAACCTTTTGAGGCTCGTTGCTTGGCTCTTTTGGCTCGCGCGGAGTGCGAACCTTCACCACTGCATTTGGAGCTACCTCACCAGGAATCTCTTCACCGCTACGACGACGGGTCCGCTTACGCACGTGCGATTCGTCGTTGCTCTTCTCGTCAAGTGGCTTGCCGCGCTTCTTGTCGATGACTGGCGTTGGCAGGTCAGGTGCCATGAACAGTAGCGAGGTTGCAGATGCTGCTACCGGTGCTGCAGCTTCGGTGCTAGCTTCTACTTTCGGGGTCTTCTCAGTCTTTGGCTTACGTGCGCGACTGCTCTTTGGCTTCTCTACCGCAGGGGTTTCTACCGCTTCAACTTCAGGGTTAACCTGATCAGACTTTTTTCTAGCCACAACTAGCTCCATGCCGTTTCAGCCTGGGCCACACTCACCAAATCTGAAACTATAAAAATTTGCGACCAACCGGATGGCTGATCAAAACCTACTCGAACTCTTCCTCGGCTGCCCTTTTGGGTCTTACGCTGTCAACGGTTTGTTCGAAAACCTTTAGTCGTTTTGCGTGTGGAGCAAAATCTAACTTCTTCAAGTATGCCACGATGCGATAATTATTGGATGAGCAACATCAAAACCACGGACGATTTTGTTGAGAGTCCTTCCAAGTCGTTTGCGTGGATGTCAATCATTGCTGGCATCGTCGGTTGGTTCGCAGCCTTCTCGCTAACCCTGGAGCGTATCCACGTAGCCAGTACGCCTGATGCCGTGCTCTCCTGCGACCTAAACGTTTTCATCTCGTGCAAGACCGTGATGCTCACGGAACAGGCCAAGCTATTTGGTTTCCCTAACCCACTGATCGGTCTCGCCGCATTCGTGGCCCCAATCGCAGTCGGTGTAATGATTTTGGCCGGTGCCAAAGTGAAAGCTTGGTTCTGGAGAATTTACCTGGTTGGCCTAAGCCTCGGCTTTGCTTTCGTAATATGGCTATTCACCCAGAGCACCTTCGTAATCCACGTGCTTTGCCCTTACTGCATGGTGGCTTGGATCGCGATGATTCCACTCTTCTGGAGGACCTTCATTTGGGCAGCCGCCGAGGGCGTCATTGACGTACCGGTTCGTACCGTTGGATTCTTCGTTAAGGCTCAGGACAACACCTGGGCATTCACCCTGGTCACCGAGCTTCTTGCGGCGCTAACCATTGCCATTGCCTTCTGGGACAAATGGCCTGGAACCTTTAGCTAAACCAAATACCTAGTTCGCGGTCAGCCGACTCTTCCGAGTCGCTTCCGTGCACCAAGTTCTGAATAACCTTGAGACCCCAGTCGCGTCCTAAGTCGCCGCGAATGGTGCCAGGCGCTGCGACGGTTGGGTCGGTGGCCCCAGCCAGCGAACGGAAACCTTCGATGACTCGGTGTCCCTCTAGGCGAATTGCCACTACCGGACCGGAAAGCATGAACTCAACAAGTGGCTCGTAGAACGGCTTACCCTCGTGCTCGGCATAGTGCTTGGCTAGAAGGTCGCGAGTTGGGTGAACCAGACGCAGCTCGGCAACGGTGTAGCCCTTGTTCTCGAGACGTTCGATGATGTTCCCGATGAGGTTGCGCTTCACACCGTCTGGCTTGATAAGTACCAAAGTTGCCTGAGTCATTATTTGTCTCCTAGTTTGTCTAGTTCCTCTAGTTTGGCAGCAGCACGGTTGGCCGCGTCAAGTGTGGTTCCGGTGAGCATCGCCCAACCCCAAAGACCGATAAAGATAAACGAGAACACCAGGAAGATATAGCCAACCCAGTGGACGGTGATGACGAGGATCGAAAGAACCAGCGTGGCGAGCTGCAAGGCCCAACCGAACCAGTAGCTGCCTTTCTTGCCAAGGACACCAGGGGTCAAGATCATTACGATTGCCAGCACGAGCCCTACGACCCAAATCATCGCACCATCGGCAACCTGCAGACCGAAAGCGGCAAGAGTTGCGAAAAATACGACGAACGATTCGAATGCGAGCGCCATTGAACCTAGCGAACGACGAGCGGAACGAGCGGCCATGCTAATCCTCCTGAATCAGGGCTAGAACTTCTCCAACCACACTAAGCGAACCGGTGAATACGATTGCATCCAGACCGTCGCGAGCAACGGTCTCCTTGGCGCTCTGGTATGCCTTTGCAACCGATGACACTACTTCAACGTCACTGCCCCAGTACTTTGAAGCCAGGGTTGC
>JBEBAN010000054.1:0-5163 GCA_041158865.1 Actinomycetota bacterium | reverse complement strand
CAGGGGAGAGTTCAATTAGTGCAGTTACACCGGCAGCTATCATCGACTCCATACATAGATCCCAGCGCACTGGGTTTGAAACCTGGCTTACTAGAAGTTCTAGGTACTTACCGCCAGATGTTACAGCTGAACCATCGCGGTTGGTCCAAAGAGTCTTGGCAGGGTCGGAGACCGAAACGCCAGCCGCGTAGTTATCCAACTCGGCAACCGCAGGTTCCATGAAACGGGTGTGGAATGCACCGGCTACTGCCAGTGGGATTACTCGGGTCCCAGCCGGAGCGTTGGCTGCAAGCTCGGCAATGCCAGCGGCGTCGCCGGCTGCAACGATCTGACCTGCGCTGTTGTAATTTGCGGCGTATAGGCCGCGCTTAGTTAGCTCGGCAACAATCTCGTCTCGGTCTCCACCTAGCACGGCGGCCATCGACGATAATTCGAGACCGGCAGCCTTCGCCATTTCGTTTCCGCGCTTGGTAACAAAAGCCATTGCCTCCGCGGTGTCGAACACTCCGGCAATCGAAGCAGCAGCAACTTCACCAACCGAGTGCCCGGCCGCGCCCGCGAAGCCTGAAAGGCCAGCTGCCTGAAGAGCCGCGAACGAAGCCAGCGAGGCCGAAACGATCAGCGGCTGAGCGATTGCGGTGTCCTTGATTGTGTCAGCATCGCTGATGGTGCCGAAGGTGTTGAGGTCGAGCCCAGAAGCGCTTGAAGCCACTTCAATAACCTCGGCAAAGGCAGGAAGCTCAAGCCAAGGTGTGAAGAAACCAGGAGTCTGAGAGCCCTGACCAGGACAGGCGATGACTAGCATTATGCGTCGCCGCCGGTGCTTCCGCTGGTTCCAGCGTTCACATCGTGGAGGCGATACTTCTCGATTGCTGCAGCCGGAACCGAGGCGTCCATTTCGCCGCGAGCAACCAACTGCTCGAGAACACGAACGACGATCGAAGGGCCGTCAATCTTGAAGTGGCGACGTGCCGCAGCGCGAGTGTCCGAGAAACCGAAGCCTTCCGCACCAAGGGTTGCGTAGTCGCCTGGCACCCAAGCGCGAATCTGATCTGGAACCTGGTGCATGTAGTCACTGACACCGAGAATTGGACCGTGGTGGCCGGACAGCTTCGAGGTTAGGTAAGCAGGAGCAACATCACTTCCTGGGTTTAGGAACGCTTCTTCGTCGCGGCGTAGACCATCGCGGCGAAGTTCGGTCCAAGAAGTGACCGACCAAACATCTGCCGAAACTCCCCAGTCTTCCTGGAGTAGCTTGGCTGCCTCGTGCGCCCAAGGAACGGCAACACCCGAAGCCAAAATCTGAGCCTTGCGACCCTCCGCTGGGTTGTTGTAGATCTTGTGGATACCGCGGACGATACCTTCAACGTCAACGTTCTCTGGTTCAGCAGGCTGAAGCATTGGCTCGTTGTAAACGGTTAGGTAGTACATAACGTTCGGATCGGTGTGAGTTCCGCCGTACATGCGCTCGATACCAGAACGAACGATGTGTCCGATCTCGTAACCATAGGCAGGGTCGTAGCTCAGCACCGCGTCGTTGGTTGCGGCAATGATTGGCGAGTGGCCGTCGGCGTGCTGCAGACCTTCACCGGTCAGGGTGGTACGTCCAGCGGTGGCGCCGATGAGGAAGCCTCGGCTCAACTGGTCCGCGGCTGCCCAGACCGAGTCTGCGGTGCGCTGGAACCCGAACATCGAGTAGAACACGTAGAACGGAATGATTGGCTGGCCGTGGGTAGCGTAGCTAGACGCAGCCGCGGTGAACGAAGCCATCGAACCCGCTTCGTTAATACCGGTGTGGATGATCTGGCCCGCTGGCGACTCCTTGTAGGCAAGCAGTAGGTCTCGGTCTACCGAGATGTAGTGCTGGCCCTGCGGATTGTAAATCTTCGCGGTTGGGAAGAACGAGTCCATACCGAAGGTGCGAGCCTCGTCAGGGATGATCATCGCGATGCGCTCACCAAATTCAGGAGAGCGAAGCAGGTCCTTCAATAGACGTACGAAGGCCATGGTGGTGGCAACCGGCTGATTGCCCGATCCGCCCTTGGCGACCTCGTAGGTCTTGTCTTCAGGAAGCTTGAAGTCCACGTACTTGCTGCGACGCTCTGGAAGGTAGCCACCAAGCGCACGGCGGCGTTCGTGAAGGTACTGGATTTCAGGGGCATCCTGGCCCGGGTGGAAGTAAGGAGGCTGGTAAGGATTCTCTTCCAACTGTGCGTCGGTGATTGGAATCTTCAGCTCGTCACGGAAGCTCTTGAGGTTCTCAAGGGTTAGCTTCTTCATCTGGTGAGTCGCGTTACGTCCCTCGAATGACTTACCAAGGGTGTGTCCCTTGATGGTCTTAGCCAAAATCACGGTCGGCTGACCCTTGTGGGCGAGCGCAGCCTGGTAGGCGGCGTAAACCTTGCGGTAGTCGTGGCCGCCACGCTTGAGGCCCCAGATCTGGTCGTCGGTCATTTGTTCAACCAACTTCAGGGTGCGAGGGTCGCGAGCAAAGAAGTTCTCGCGAACGAAAGCTCCGTTCTCGGTCTTGAAAGTCTGGTAATCGCCGTCTGGAGTCTTGTTCATTAGATCGACCAGTGCTCCGTCAACGTCGTTTGCCAGTAGCGAATCCCATTCGCGACCCCAAACAACCTTGATGACGTTCCATCCGGCGCCGCGGAAGAAGCTTTCAAGTTCCTGAATGATCTTGCCGTTACCGCGGACAGGTCCATCGAGGCGCTGAAGGTTACAGTTCACAACGAAGGTTAGGTTGTCTAGCCCATCGTTGGCAGCGAGCTGAAGCGCGCCGCGGCTCTCAACCTCGTCTAGCTCACCATCACCGAGGAAAGCCCAAACGTGTTGCTCGGTAGTGTCCTTGAAACCGCGGCCCTGAAGGTAGCGGTTGAACTGTGCCTGGTAGATCGCGTTGATTGGACCGAGACCCATCGAAACGGTAGGGAACTGCCAGAAGTCTGGCATCAGGCGTGGGTGAGGATAGCTCGATAGGCTGCCAGGCTGGTGCGACTTCTCCTGACGGAATCCATCTAGCTGGTCAGCGGTTAGACGTCCCTCGAGGAATGCACGTGCGTATGGTCCAGGTGAGGCGTGACCTTGAATGAAAATCTGGTCGCCGCCCGATGGGTGGTCTTGGCCCTTGAAGAAGTGGTTGAAGCCAACCTCATAAAGTGACGCGCTTGAAGCAAAAGTCGAGATGTGGCCACCAACACCGATACCGGGACGCTGTGCTCGGTGTACCAGCATCGCTGCATTCCAGCGCATCCAGGCGCGGTAGGTACGTTCAACGGTCTCATCACCAGGGAAGGCAGGTTCGTTTTCTGGAGCGATGGTGTTGATGTAGTCAGTGGTAGGAACGATTGGCACGTTCAACTGCAGTTCGTGCGAGCGGCGAAGCAGGTTGAGCATGATTTCTCGTGCTCGACCACGGCCGTGGACTCTAGCTACTGCATCGAGTGACTCAAGCCACTCTCTGGTTTCCTGTGGGTCTTGGTCTGGAGAGTGAACCGCGTAGGCATCGTTGTTGTTCAGTGACACCGAATCATCCCTTTCGTGGGGGAGTTGTGAAATTTAGACACCTTTGTCACCTTTGTAAAGGCTCATTAAGTCTATGTGCGTTTGCGGGAATGAAACCCACGAATGGCTTAGTTTATGTAACTAGAAACGCAAATACTTCGGAGGAATAATGACCCTAATCATCGGCGATGCCGCACCAGATTTCAGCCTGATCAATCAATTTGGCGAAACCGTGACCCTTTCAGAATTCAAGGGCAAGAAGAACGTGGTAATCGTGTTCTACCCGCTGAGCTTCTCAGGGATCTGCACCGGCGAACTCTGCGAACTTCGCGACAACTTTGCCCAGTTCGAACGAGCAGATGTTGAGCTAGTGGCGATCTCGGTTGACTCGAAGTTTGTCCAGAAGAAGTTTGCAGACGAAGAAGGCTACAAGTTCTCGGTTCTAGCAGACTTCTGGCCACACGGTGCCGTTGCCAAGGCCTACGGAGTCTTTTTGGAGGAGAACGGCATTTCCAACCGTGCGACCTTCGTGATCAACAAGGACGGCGAACTTGTTTCGAAGTTTATTACCGCGCCAGGCCAGGCTCGCTCACTTGATGAGTACAACCGCGCGCTGGAGTCGCTACACGCATAGCGATTTGCGATTCAAAGCCTTTGGCGTGTATTCTCGCTGAAGGGGCCTTTAGCTCAGTTGGTAGAGCGCCACGCTTACACCGTGGATGTCATCGGTTCGAGCCCGGTAGGGCCCACTAAAGGGTAGTACCCGCACCGCAAGTATCTTGCTGGTCGCGGGTATTATTTTTTTATGGACCTTAGCGATTTCACGCCCCCTGCTCGGAAGTCTCAAACCGATGAGCAGATTGCAATCAAGCTCGGATCGGCTACAGCCGACGAAGCCGGCATGTTGGAGGCAATGAACTTCCTCGAAGAGCAAACTGCACTTCGTGAAGAAGACAACCGCGCCATAGCCGAATGGAAGGCACGTCTCGAGCAATCGGAAGACCCTCGAGCCAAGGTCGCTCTAGCAAACTTTGAACGTGCCAAGTCCGGCTTGGAGCCGCTACCGCTGGAGGCAGAACCTGTAGTCGAGCATGTGGTTGACGCGGAACCCGAACCTAGCTCGTTTGGTTCCGCTGAGGAAGCTGCCGAGGAATTCGAAGAGCTACTCGCTACTCCTGAACCAGCGGTTGAAGAGGTCGTTCAAGAAGTAATCCCTGAGCCGGCAGCCGAGACAAACGTTGAGGCTATTTCTGGGCCAGCTGCCCAGCCTGTCGTCGAAGAGGAGAAGCCAGCCGAGGAACCAAGAACCGTGGGATACCGATTGGTCTCAGTCTCTAATTGGATTCTTGGCGTAGGTGTCCTGGCTCCGGTTGCCGCAGCTGTGTTCGCAGCAACCAGTGGGCTTAACTTTGTAACTTCGATACTGGCCGGTCTCGTCGGTGTTTTGGTTGGTGTGAAGGTAAATGTCTTTGCGTTCCTGACCGCACGCCGCACCAACCGTGGTTTGGCAGTTGCATCACGAGCCGCATTCGGTGTATTTGGCGCAATCGTCCCAGGTGTTTTGCTGCTACTTGCCGGTCTTGCCGACTTGGGAGCGATCACTTTCGGTGCAGTACGTTACCTCGATGGAACCATCGTTGGCCTGGCTCCGTT
>JBEBAN010000053.1:0-5299 GCA_041158865.1 Actinomycetota bacterium | reverse complement strand
GTTAGCCACCAGGATCTTTTTGAACATTGCCACCTCAGGAGTTTGGATAGACGAACATCGAGAACTAAACGTCCTATAGCAAAGGTATCCTATTACTCGTGCATGTTCTAAGCGTTAGCTCCCTCAAGGGCGGTGTCGGTAAGACTACCGTGGCCCTTGGGCTAGCTTCAGCCGCTTTTGCACAGGGTTTGCGCACCCTAGTGGTCGACCTTGACCCGCAGTGCGATGCCACAACCGGCCTTGGCGCCATCGGTGAATTCCGCGAAACCATCGCAGACGTACTTGCGAATCCTCGACACTCGGTGGCACACCGCTCAATCGTGGAAAGCACCTGGACGAAACTTCACGCCGGAAAGATCGACGTCATGGTGGGCAGCCCTAAGGTTCAGGCCTTTGACGCCCCGGAACCTACCATCGGTGAGATTTGGAAGCTCGAACAGGCACTGGCCAAAGTTGAGCGCGAATACGACCTCTGCATAATTGACACTCCCCCTTCGGTAAATGGCCTAACCCGTACTGCGTGGGTTGCCAGCGACCGCGTAATCATCGTGAGTGAACCATCACTCTTCTCTGTGGTTGGCGCTGATCGCACGACCGCTGCGTTAGAGGAACTACGAAAGGGTTTGGTTGACCGCCTTCAGGTTCTCGGCATTCTGATCAACCGATTCCGTCCGCAGTCGAGCGAGGGCGACTTCCGAGTTTCCGAACTTCGTGAAAAGTACGGTGACCGCATTCTTCCGCCGGTAATTGAAGAACGTACCGTTTTGCAGCAGGCTCAGGGCGCAGGGCGTCCGATTCACGGCTGGCCAGGCGAGTCGGCAATTGAGATTGCTGGAGAGTTTGACAAGGTTCTCGAAATTGCATTGCAATCAATGGGCCAGAAGACCGGTGGCAAACTTACGCGCAGTAGCCGAAAGGTACTTCGCCTAAACCGCGTAATGCGCGGACAGGGACTTGATGAGGTTTTGAAGCTTGAATCTACAGAGGATGCGGATGTTACACCGCAGCTTGACGTGACTGACGACGGTGAGCCAGATCGTCCAACTGGTCCAGAGAACTCGGAACAATAGTCGAAAGAGTTGCTTCAACTTCCTTGAGTACTCGACCTACCGCAATTCCAAATACACCGTGACCACGGTCTAGAAGGTCAATGACCTCTTCCCCGCTGTTGCACATGTAAACCTTCACGCCATCTGACATCAGAGTGGTCTTGGCTAGATCATTGATTCCCGAAGCGCGAAGCTGGTTGATCGCTATACGAATCTGCTGAAGCGATACACCGGTGTCAAGCAGACGCTTGACTAACTTCAAAACCAGGATGTCGCGGAAAGCGTAAAGACGTTGGCTACCAGAACCTGCAGCACCGCGAACCGAAGGCTGAACTAGACCGGTGCGGTCCCAGTAGTCGAGCTGGCGGTAGCTGATGCCAGCGGCCGAAGCCGAAGCGTTACCGCTATAGCCGGTGTTAGGTGCGCTGGTCGGGAGACCATCAGTGAAGAGTAGGTCCTGGCCACTGTCGCCAAAGTCAAAGCTGTTCTGCTCGGTCATCTCTCCTCCTTCACCTTCAACCTTAGGTTTAATTTTGGTGGCAAATATATCGACTTTTGCGTTAATTAATATCTTCGGCGTGTCGCGCCGAGAATCAAGAGTCGATTTTGTCTACGACGGAGTGAATAAGTTCACTGCGAATTGCAGCAAACTGGGACTCGATCTCAGCAGCAAAATGGGCTGCTCTAGAACGAGAACCGGTCTCGTTCTTAGCAAGAACAGGAGCCACCACGCCCTCGATGATTCCAATCTCACGGTCGGCTGCCGCCTTTAGACCGCGCAGGTGCCGAGGTGCAATACCGAAGCGCTGAAGCTGCACGATTGCCCTGGCAATCGAGATGTCGTTTGCGGTGAAGGTGCCAGCACCAATCAGACCTACTTCACGTGCATCAGAGATTAGAGCCGGAGTAATTCCGGTTTCTGCAATCAGGTCAAGTTCGCTGTAGTTCTTGCCTGGCTTCGAGCGCAGCGACTTGTGGTTACCCGACGAAGGGAGCGAAGGCTTCTTGCCTGCATCCAGATCGTCGAGATACTTGCGAATGACCTTTAGCGGTAGGTACTGGTCGCGCTGAAGCTCGAGGATGATGCGCAGACGATCGACGTCTTCCTCGGTGAACTTGCGGTATCCAGATTCGGTACGCTGAGGCGAAACCAAACCCTGCTCTTCCAAAAAGCGAAGCTTCGAAGGAGAGAGATCTGGGAAATCTGCCTCGAGTAGACCAAGCACTCGGCCGATGGTAAAAAGTTTTGAAGACCTCGCGGATGAGAGCGAGGTGGGTCTAGCCACCACGATTACGCTCGATTCGCCGAAGCGGAATAGAAGGTGAGCTTGAACTTGCCGACCTGAACTTCGTCTCCGTCGTGCAAAGCGCCCGAATCAACACGGGAACCGTTTAGATAGGTTCCATTCAGCGATGCAAGGTCTACAACGGTGAAGCCGTTGCCAACCCTGCGGAACTCTGCATGCTTGCGTGACACGGTCACATCGTCCAGGAAAATTTCTGCATTAGGGTGACGACCGGCGGTGGTGACATCGACGTCCAATAGGAATCGAGAACCATCACTTGGCCCACGCTTTACGATCAGCAGAGCAGAGCCTTCCGGAAGCGCCGCAACCGCTGCGAGCTCTTCAGCATCCAAACCATCCTTCGGGTCCTCTAGGAGGTCCTCCGAGAACGCTTGAGTAGACGTAACGTCGTCCGACTTCGCGTCTATAGGGTCGTTTGGGTAGGTCATGATTTATCTAATCTAGCGTTAAATCTGACGCCGAAAAACCAGCTGCCAAACCTGCTTCAGGTAGAGGTAACCGGCGTACCAGTAGAGCCCTACTCCCCACAGCGCGAAGGCCCATGCGATTGGCAAAATGAACAGCTCAGCCGCCTGCCACCAGTCTGCTAGTAGCAGCAGTGGGAAAGCGTAGAGCAGAGCGAACGTTCCGGCCTTGCCAAGAAAATGCACCGGCAGCGGTCCGTAGTTTTTACTCGCAAGCATAGGGATGGTAAACGCGAGTACTACATCTCTAGCAATGACTACAATCGGCAACCAGAAGGGAATGCTCGCAGTATAAGCGAGCCCAACCAAGGTTGCGAAGATGTAGAGACGGTCTGCAGCGGGGTCGAGTAAGGCACCGATTCTTGTGGTTTGGTTGAGCTTTCTAGCGAAGTAGCCGTCAAGGTAATCGGTAATCGAGGCCACAACTAACACCATGAATGCGAGACCTGGGTGACTATTCAAAATCAGCCACAAAAAGAGCGGCACCAACGCCAGACGCAGCAGGCTAAGCAGGTTAGGGATGGTACGAAGCTGCGCCCAGACGGACTGCTCACTCATTCCACTAACCTCCTTGATTTTTGTCGGACTGACAGGATTTGAACCTGCGACCCCTTGTCCCCCAGACAAGTGCGCTACCAAGCTGCGCTACAGCCCGTGTGCGCCTTTTTAGGTGCGCTTGCGCTTCTCTCGAACACGCATGCCGATTTCAATCGGGGTTCCTTCGAATCCGTAGGTTTCGCGAAGGCGTCGTTGAATAAATCGGCGATAACCTTCGTCCAAGAATCCGGTGGTGAACAACACAAACTTCGGCGGACGAACTGCTGCCTGAGTTCCGAACAGAATTCGAGGCTGCTTTCCACCGCGAACCGGGTGTGGGAATTCCATGGTTAGTTCTTGCAGGAAGGCGTTGAACTTTCCGGTCTGGATTCGCATGTCCCATGAGTCGAGCGCAACCTCAAGGGCAGGGACCAGCTTTTCGATGTGGCGACCGGTCTTAGCCGAAATATTTACTCGTGGAGCCCATTCAACGTGCGCCAGCTGCTGTTCGATCTCTCGCTCAAGGTACCGTCTGCGGTCGTCGTCCAGTTCGTCCCACTTGTTGAATGCGAGGACAAGTGCGCGACCAGACTCTAGAGCCATGTCCACAATGCGGATGTCCGCTTCCGAAATCGGCTGGGTGACGTCGAAGAGCACAACAGCTACCTCGGCACGTTCTAGAGCAGCCTGGGTTCGCAGCGAGGCGTAGAAGTCTGCGCCTTGGTTCATGTGCTTCTTCTTGCGGATACCCGCGGTGTCCACAAAGCGCCAAACCTTTCCGGCGATGGTGACCTGCTCGTCAATTGGGTCACGGGTGGTACCAGCGAGGTCGTTGACCACTGCACGCTCGGCACCAACAGCCTTGTTCAGCAGAGAAGACTTTCCAACGTTTGGTCGACCGATTAGGGCAACGCGACGCGGGCCACCAACTTCCATTTGGGCAACCGCAGAAACCTTAGGCAGCGCATCCAAAGCGCGGTCAAGCATGTCAGCCACACCACGGCCGTGAAGTGCGGAGACCGGCATCGGCTCGCCAAGCCCTAGCGACCAAAGAGCTGCGACTTCTGGGTCCTGGTGTGCGTCATCGATCTTGTTGCCAACCAGAATGACCGGCTTGCCTGAGGCACGAAGCAAACGAACCACGCGCTCATCGGTAGAGGTAGCACCTACGGTTGCATCAACCACGAACAGCACGGCGTCGGCCAATTCGATTGCAATCTCGGCCTGCTCAGCAACCGACTTATCAATTCCCTTGGCGTTCGGCTCCCAACCTCCGGTGTCAACCAGAGTGAACTTACGACCAGCCCATTCAGCCTTGTAGGAAACGCGGTCGCGGGTAACGCCAGGCTTGTCTTCGACGACTGCCTCGCGACGACCGAGAATACGGTTTACCAGCGCAGACTTTCCAACGTTTGGACGACCAACGATGGCGAGTACCGGAAGCGGCCCCTCGTCTTCTTCTTCGATTAAGAATCCGAAGTTGTCACTGAGAACATCTAGGTCTTCGCTCTCCAGCTCGTAGTCATCGAGTCCTGCACGTAGCGAGGTCGCGCGAGCATCGGCATCGGCATCGCTCATGCTTGATAGTTTTTCGATGAATGCTGGATCTAGGTCCTTGTCGAACTCGTCGCTCATTTGGTACTTCCTTCTACAAGGTCTACAACAGCCTGAATTGACTGTTCAAAGTTTAGGTCTGTGGTGTCCACGAGGATAACCCCTGGAGCTGCATTCATGAAGTCGACAACCTTCGAGTCTTTGGCATCTCGGTCAAGAACCTGCTGGCGCAAGGTAGCAAGTGCCTCTGCGCTCAGCTCCCCCGCGCGACGTTCGAGTCGAACTTCTTCGCTTGCCGTCAACAGAATGCGCACATCAGCATCTGGGAACACAACAGTTGTGATGTCGCGTCCCTCGATGACCACGCCAGGAAGCGAAGCACCGAGAG
>JBEBAN010000052.1:0-5611 GCA_041158865.1 Actinomycetota bacterium | reverse complement strand
TGTAACGACTTGCGCTCATGGTGAAGTAATACTAACCTGAACAGTGTTCAGGAAGGAACCCCACTTGCGTTTTGAACTAAAACTTCGCGACTACCCGAGAATTGCCATCTTCGTCGGGCTCATTGCTGCACTCGCGTTGGTCCCAGCGATTTATCTGATCCCAGATGTTCCAGTAACCGCTCAAACCCTCGGAGTGATGTTGGCTGGTGCGGTGCTAGGAAGTTACCGCGGCGCGCTTGCGGTACTGCTTTACGAGCTTCTTGCCCTAATTGGTCTGCCAATTCTTGCCGGTGGTGTGGGTGGTCTTGCTCCGTTTACAGGTCCGACCGCAGGTTACCTAATCGGATTTATCTTCGGTGCTTACGTTGTTGGTCTTGTCATCGAGAAGCTTCCGAAACTAAACCTGACCGTAAGCTCGATTCTTGGCTTCGTCCTCGGTGGTATCGTCACCGTTTACATCCCTGGCATCCTCTGGGTTTCCTACTCGCTGAATCTTCCACTAATTCCTGTGGCACTGGGCAACTTGGTCTTCCTTATTGGTGACTCGGTCAAGATCGTCCTAGCCGTGCTAATCCTGCTCGGAATCCGCTCGGCCAACCCGAAGCTGCTCGAGAACTAAATAAATGGCCATCAAGCTCGGGGGTGTGGGCGTAACCTTTGATGACCGTACTGCCTTAGCAGATGTGACCCTAGAGCTGACCGCAGCCACGACCGCGGTAATCGGCATCAACGGTTCCGGTAAGTCGACCTTTGCTCGTCTGCTAAACGGATTGCAGAAACCAACTGCGGGCAGCATCACGATTTTCGGTAAGGCACCTTCCCAAAAGAACACAGGCTTTATCTTCTCTAACCCAGATCTTCAGATCGTGATGCCAACCGTGTTCGAGGACGTGGCTTTTAGCCTTCGAGGTCAGAAACTCGTCGCACATGAAATAACCGAGCGAGTCTTTGAGGCGCTCGCCAAGGTAGGACTTTTGGAACTTGAAGGGGCTAGTTGTCAGACCCTTTCCAGCGGCCAAAAGCAACTCTTGGCGATTGCCGGTGCCTTCGTTCGCAAACCGAGACTGCTGATTGCCGACGAACCGACGACGCTACTTGACCTACCGAACACCCAGCGAATTACAAAAATCCTTCACCAGAGCGAGGCCGAGCAGTTGGTCATAGTGACTCACGACCTCGAACTAGCAGCCACCTGCGAACAGGCCGTTTGGTTCGATGGCGGCAAACTAAAGCAGGTTGGCCCATCGCCTAAGGTCATCGCCTCCTACCTGGCCAGTTTCAATGATTAGCCTGTATCGCCCTGGCACCTCGCTGCTGCACCGACTTCCGGCATGGCTAAAACTCACGGTGCTCGCGGTTGTTTTGATTACCTTCTCTCTTTTGCCGAAGAGTGCGCTGCTCGCTGGTTCATCTTTGGTCTTGGCGCTGCTCGCATTTGTTGTCGGTGGCTATTCAGCAGTCGACTTCCTTCGAACGGCCTGGAAGTTTAGATTCTTGACTTTGATAATCGCACTGCCGCAACTACTCTTGGTCGGCCTGGAAAAGGGGTCTTTCAATTCGATCGTTATTCTTAGCGGATTACTTATTGCAACCCTCGTCACCATGACTACCAAGACCACGGAGATTGTTGACCTCATCAAGAGGCTCACCCGATCGGAAAACTTCGCGATGTTGATCGGACTCAGTATCAATTCAATTGCAGTAGTCGGTTCGATAGCAGCAGGAATTGTAGAAGCTGGAAAGGCTCGAGGCGTTCGTCCAAGCACGGTGCGCCAACTAATCAACCTGTTCGTGGTTTCACTCAAGCAGGCCGATGACTACGCCGAGGCTCTCGCGGCTAGGGGCGTTATCGTCTGAGTTTTATGGAAAACTTAGACACATGAACGCCAATCTGAAAACTTTAGAAGCACTATGGCCGAAACCGAGTGACTTCGCAGTCGTTGCGCAGTTGGTTCGTGCGGGACTCGTGGAATCAATCCATCACGGAATCGTGGCTCTGGTTGGCCCGGACGGCAAGCTAATCGATGAGGTTGGTAAGGCGAAGCGCTTGGTCTTCCCTCGCAGTTCGGTCAAGCCACTGCAGGCAGTAGCCACCACGAGTCTTGGCGCAAAGCTTGCCGGCGCTCACCTGGCCATCAGCTGCGGTTCTCACCAGGGCACGGAAGACCACGCAAGACTGGTCACCGAAATCCTTGCGGCGAACGGGCTAACCGGTGAGTCATTGCAGTGCCCAGTTGCGTGGCCTGGAGATGCTGATGCCAGAAAGCGTGCGGCAGCAGAGACCCGCGAATGTTTCAACTGCTCTGGCAAGCACGCCGGTTTCTTGGCTGCCTGTGTGGCGGCTGGATTCGACACCGAAAACTACCTAGACCCGAATCACCCACTTCAGGTGAAGGTTCGCGAGGTCATTGAGGAGTATGCGGGCGAAAAGATTTTGTTCACCACCCCGGATGGCTGCGGTGCTCCGCTTCACACCCTGACTGTTGAAGGGTTGGCGCGTGCCATCGGTCGCTTCACCAAGGACAACACCGCGATCGTCGACGCAATGCTGCAAAACGCGTGGGCGGTAGACGGCCGTGGAGCCCCAGACACTCTGATCATGGAAGCAGGCTTCGTTGCGAAGCTCGGTGCAGAGGGCATCTTCGTGGTGGGCACTCGCGAAGGCTATGGAGTTGCGGTGAAGATTGCGGATGGCAACCTGCGCGCTGCTCCTTTGGTTGCTCTTAACATGCTGCGCAAGTACGAGCTAATCGACCAGAGAACCTACGGCGAACTCACCGAAAAAATTGCCCTCAAGGTCACCGGCGGAAATCTGGTCACTGGCAAACTTCAGGCAATCAACTAGGACACATCATTTACGGCTCACCAAAAAGCAACACCTACGGAATCGTCCTCGCTTTCATCAGTGCGATTCTGTTTGGCCTCAACGCATCGACTACCAAGGTGGTTATGGACGCTGGGGTTGCTGCCGACAAACTTGTGATTGTTCGATCGCTAGTATCGGCGCTGCTCGCAGGTGCTGTTTTATTGGTTACCAATCCGAAGGCGTTCAAAGTAACTCTCAAAGAGTTACCAATGCTGCTACTGTTCGGTGTGGTCGGTCTGGCCATGATGCAATGGGCTTACTCGAATGCGGTTTCGATCCTTCCGGTTGGAATTGCATTGCTGTTTGAATACACCGCAATCATCATTGTTCCGATTGCCGCACGCATCATCTTCAAGGAGAAAACCACCAGAACCTTCTGGTACGGGGTCTCAATGGTTCTAGCCGGATTGCTGGTTGTGAGTCAGATCTGGGCCGGAGGTCTCGACCCCAGAGGTGTGTTCTTCGCGTTCTTAGCCGCCTTCCTGTTGGCTTTCTATTTCCTAATGGGTCAACACTCGGGGCTAACCCGAGACCCGATGTCGACCATGTTTTACACCATGCTCATAGCGACCATCTTCTGGGTAGCTGTCGGCGGGGGAAGCAGCCTGAACATCGATCTTGATCACCAAACAAACCTGACCGGCAACCTCTCTGGCATAACACTGCCGCTTTGGATGCCTCTGTCCTGGCTGACCGTCATGGGATCCTTTGCCCCGATGGCCATGGGTTTCATGGCACTTAAGCTAACTACCGCCTCAAAGGTTTCGATCACCCAGACTGCCGAACCAATCTTCGCCTTCATCTTCGGCTGGCTATGGCTCGGACAGTCGATGGACTGGCTCCAGATACTCGGCGGCGTCCTAGTTATTGCTGGAATCTTGTTTGCACAGCGTTCTGGCGAGAAATCTCAATACATTACAAAGTAGAGGTTTTTCAAACGGCGTGCGAGAATGGCTCTTGAATGGAGTGATTCAAATTTGTCCAACGAAGCACGAAACTAAACACAATCCAGCTGGCTACAGAAACGTCCCTGAGACCTCAGTACCGCTAAACCCAGAGCGAGTTGCAGAACTCCTCGCCCGAGAATGGGAGACCTTCTCGAAGGCCACCCCGAAATCGGGAGAGCACAACAAAGAAGCCGCGAAAGTTTTGCCGTTAGGCGTAACCTCGAGCTTCCAGCACTGGGACCCACACCCAATTTCCGTTGTGTCCGCCAAGGGCGCCTACGTCACCGATATTGACGGTCGAGAACTACTCGACCTATCGATGGGCTTCGGCGCAATGCTTGTCGGTCACCTGAACCCAACCGTAGTTGAGCGCGTAAAGCACGCTCTAGACAGCGTTGGAACCCTGTTTGTGACCCCGTCACCAACCGCAACCGTTGCGGCAGAGGCGTTCCAGAAGCGTTTTGGTCTAGACATGCTGCGTTTCACCAACTCGGGCACCGAGTCACTGATGTATGCGGTCCGTACCGCACGTGCAGTCACCGGCCGCTCCGGCATCGTAAAGCTCGAGGGTGGTTACCACGGTGGTTATGACCCACTACAGGTTTCGGTAAAGCCACCGCTTTCCGCAATCGGTAAGGCTGAAAAGCCAACACCTCACGTACCTTCCGAGGTCGTTGCCGGTGATGTCTACGTCGTGCCTTACAACGATCTTCCATACCTGGAAAAGATTTTCAAGAAACACCACAAGAAGATCGCGGCATTCGTGCTCGAGCCTGTGGTTGAAAACCTTTCGATCGTACTTCCAGACGAGGGCTATCTTGAGGGCGTTCGCGAACTCTGCGACAAGTACGACATCTGTCTAATCTTCGATGAAGTGAAGACCGGTCTTACCGCAGGTGCTGGCGGCGCTGCCAAGAAGCTTGGTGTCAAGCCTGACCTAATCACCATGGCGAAGTCGATCGGTGGAGGTCTGCCAGTGGCAGCCTTCGGCGGTAAGCAGAAGTACATGGACGCAGTTGTTGACGGCCGCATGGCTCACTACGGAACCTACAACGGTAACCCGCTAGTGATGGCTGCCATCATGGCTGTGGACGAGATCTGCACCGACGAAGCGATGGACGCTGCCGAGCAGCGCAACCTTCGTGCGCTAAAGAAGATGGACGAGATTATTGCTCAGTACCAACTTCCAGCTCACACCATCGGTTTCGGTATTAAGGGTGCGGTCATTTGGTCAGACACCCCGGTACGCAATTACCGTGACTACAAGGCCACCGATTTCCAGATCGCAGAGCTCAGCTGGCTGTGGGGTGTCAACCGTGGCATCCTGACCCCTCCGGGTCTCGACGAGCAGTGGTTGGTTTCCTTGTCTCACACCGACGAAGACATGGACAAGCTTGTGGAAGAGTTCCGCGAGCTAGCCGAGGCACTTCGCGCATAACCAAACTAAGTAAAGGAAAAGCCCGCACAGTGTGCGGGCTTTTCTACTTCTTAAAGGCGGCTTTACCCAACATCACAAACCCGGTAATCGCCAGAGCGATGAAGGTGATGAACGCGGGCATCATCCACATGAGAACCAACCAGGTGTTGCTTGAAGCCGGCACGAGAATCATCATCAATGGCACCAAAACAGATGCCAAAAGTACTGTGGCAGCGTTCTTCGTGTCTTTTTCAAGCTTTGACTTACGCAAAAGCCCAAACGAAAAGATTGAAATTCCCACTGAGATAAACCCAACATGCACTATGCCCGTTAGGCAAGCATCCGAACAGATACTCCACATAGGGATGAGGCCGAGTACGG
>JBEBAN010000051.1:0-6188 GCA_041158865.1 Actinomycetota bacterium | reverse complement strand
TGGGTGGAACCATGCGTCTTGGTACCTACGACGCCAAGCTTGCAGAAGGTTCGATTGTCGCCGAAGTTTATGGATCCACGTTGGTCAACGAACGTCACCGTCACCGCTACGAGGTGAACAACCAGTACCGCGACCAGATTGGTGCAGCCGGTCTAGTGTTCTCGGGAACCAGCCCCGACGGTCACCTGGTTGAGTTTGTGGAGCTTCCACGCGAGGTTCACCCTTACTACGTGGCTACCCAGGCTCACCCTGAGTTCAAGTCACGCCCAACCAAGGCGCACCCGTTGTTCAACGGGCTGGTTTCGGCAGCACTGAAGCGTCAAGAGGCATCGCGCCTGTTTGATGTCTCTTAGAAGACAGATCGACTCCTACCTCCGACACCTCACGGTCGAGCGGGGAATGGCTAAGAACACCTTGGCCGCCTACGCACGTGACCTTGCTCGATACGAGGTATTCCTGTCCGATGCCGGTGTAAGCGATGCCAAACAAATCACCAAGACACAGGTTTCGGCATTTGCTGAGCAACTGGTCACCAAGTGCGGCCTCAAGGCAACTTCCGTGGCTAGGGTGCTCTCTGGCGTTCGAGGTCTTCACAAGTTCTGGTTGATGGAACAGATGACCGAAGGTGATGTGGCAGCGGCCATCAAGCCACCAACGGCTCCGAAGCGCCTACCAAAGGCGATTAGCCTGCACGACGTTGAAAAGCTGTTGGACGCAGCCGGTCCCGAGGCCGGCGACGAATCCGGGCTTGCCTTTGATCCAATCAAGGTTCGCGACCGCGCTCTGCTTGAACTTCTTTACGCGACCGGTGGCCGCGTGAGCGAGATTGTGAACTTGGATCTTGACGATCTGGTAGATGAAACCATGCTTCGCTTATTTGGTAAGGGCGGCAAGGAGCGCATCGTTCCGGTTGGTTCCTATGCTCGGAAGGCCTTGGAAGCCTATCGGGTTCGGGTTCGTCCAGCGCTCGCAGCCGCGGGCAAGGGGACACCAGCGGTATTTCTAAACCAACGTGGCGGACGTCTGAGTCGCCAGTCGGCATGGCAAATCATCGCCGACGCCGCTGAAAAGGCAGGACTTACGGCCCCTGTGTCGCCGCACACGCTCAGGCACTCCTTCGCGACCCATCTGCTGGAGGGTGGCGCTGATGTACGCGTCGTACAGGAACTTCTAGGGCACTCCTCTGTTGCAACCACCCAGATCTACACTTTGATTACGGTTGACGCACTTCGAGAGATGTACTGGTCCGCACATCCGCGCGCAAATCGGTAGGCTAGTAGGGTACCCAAGCATCGAAAGGGGGAGACCATGGCAGAGAAGAAAACCGACAGCCGTTTTCCAAAGCCTAAGCCGCTGACCAGCCATGGTCCGGCTCGCATCATCGCGATGTGTAACCAGAAGGGTGGCGTGGGTAAGACCACGACCTCGATTAACCTCGGTGCTTCGTTAAACGAATACGGCCGAAAGGTTTTACTGGTCGACTTCGACCCACAGGGTGCGCTTTCGGCAGGTCTCGGAATTCTTGCTCACGACGGTCTGACCATTTTCGATTTGATGCAGAACGAGGACCTAAACCCTCACGACGCAATTCGCAAGACCGGCACCCCGGACTTAGACGTCATCGCTGCCAACATTGACCTATCGGCTGCCGAGATGAATCTGGTAACCGAGTTCGACCGCGAAAAGATTTTGAAGCGAATCTTGCGCAAGGTTCAGGATGACTACGACGTAATCATCGTTGACTGCCAGCCTTCGCTTGGTCTCTTGACCGTAAATGCTCTGACCGCAGCTCACGGCGTGATGATTCCTCTTGCCTGCGAGTTCTTCGCCCTTCGCGGTGTAGCAATCCTTGAGAACATCATCAAGAAGGTTCAGCGCAGCCTAAACGAGACTCTGGTCATCGACGGCGTGCTTGCCACGATGTACGACTCCCGCACTCACCACTCGCGTGAGGTCATGGAGCTTCTACGCGAAAACTTCGGCGACAAGGTTTTCAAGAGTGTCATCTCCAGAACTGTAAAGTTCCCAGACGCCACTCGCGTTGCCGAGCCAATTACTTCATACGCTCCAAGTTCCGAGGCAGCTGATGCCTATCGAACCGTTGCCAGAGAACTGATTTCTCGTGGCGGAGCGCCTTAACGAGGATCTGGCCGAAACTAAGTCCGGGTTTGCGGTCAGCCTTGGCAATTTTGACGGGCCGTTTGACCTGCTCCTGAGCCTGATCTCTAAACACGAGGTCGACATCACCGAAGTTTCGCTATCCAAGGTCACCGACGAATTCATTCAGTACCTAAAGCAACTCGACTCTGAGGAAGAGTTGGACCAGGCTTCCGAGTTCATCGTCATCGCCGCCACTCTGCTAGATCTGAAAATCGCCGGGCTACTACCTAAGGGTGAAGTGGTTGATGCCGAAGACGTGGCACTACTAGAGGCTCGAGACCTACTTTTCGCGCGTCTGCTTCAGTACAAGGCATTCAAGGAAATCTCGGCCTGGTTTGGACACGGATTCAACATCGAGTCGTCGAGGCTTCCACGCGATGTTCGTATGGAGGAGCGCTTCCGCGACCAGAAGCCAGAACTGGTTTGGAACATCACCCTGGCAGAGTTTGGAAACCTCGCGGCCGAGACTCTTACCCCGAAGGAAATTCCGGCGGTTGGTCTAACTCACCTGCACGCTTCGCGAGTGAGCATTCGCGAGCAGGCCGCCATTGTTGTAACCACTCTTCGCAAGGCTGGTAAGTCTTCATTCTTCGAACTCATTCGCGAGGTCAAAGATCGAGCCGTCGTGGTCGCTCGTTTCCTCGCCATCCTTGAGCTTTACCGCCTAGCCGCGATTAGTTTCGAGCAGGAAACCCCGTTGGGCGACTTGCAGTTAACCTGGCGAGCCGAAACTTTCAACGAAGAACAACTAGCAGCGCTTGGAGCAGATTATGACGACTGAGAACCAGACCGAGATGAAAATCCTGCAGGATGACTTGCACGCTGCCGTCGAGAGCATCCTGATGATCACCGACGCACCTATCTCGCTGGTTGCACTCGCTACCGCCCTGGAGCAGCCGGTGAATGTGGTGCGCGACATCGTCCTAGAAATTCAGGCCGACTTCAACGGCGAAAACGGTGGACGTGTTCGCGGTTTTGAACTCCGTGAGGTTGGTGGCGGATGGCGTCTCTACGTGCGCTCAGACTTCGACTGGGCGGTCAAGATGTTCGTAGCGAACGAAAACCCGACCAAGCTTTCTCAGGCCGCTCTGGAGACGCTGGCGGTCATTGCGTACAAGCAACCGATCAGCCGTGGCCAGGTTGCTTCGATTCGTGCCGTAAACGTTGACTCGGTCGTAAAGACCCTGCTCAGCAGAGGTCTAATCACCGAGCTTTACACCGATTCCGAGACCGGTGCCGTGCACTTTGGAACCAGCGACCTAATGCTGGAACTACTAGGAATCAATTCGCTGGACGAGCTACCGCCGCTCAGCCCACACCTACCGGATGCGAACAGTGACTTCGAACTCAACTAACGAACAGGTACGCCTGCAAAAGGCGCTGGCTGCGGCCGGTGTCGCTTCCCGTCGAGCCTGCGAGGACCTGATTGTGCAGGGCCAGGTTAAGGTAAACGGCAAATTGGTGCAGGAACTCGGCACCAGGATCGATGTCGAGCGCGACAAGGTAACCGTGCGAGGTGTACCAGTTGTATTCGATACCGGTCGTGTCTACCTTGCACTAAACAAGCCCAAGGGAGTCATCAGCACGATGGCCGATGAAGAAGGTCGACCTGACCTTTCCGAGTTCGTCCTCGATTACGACCGCGTTTTCAACGTCGGGCGCCTCGACGGTGAGACCACTGGCTTGATCCTGCTCACCAACGACGGCGATCTAGCCAACAAGCTTTCACACCCGAAGTTCGGCGTGGAGAAGACCTACATCGCGAAGATCGTTGGCATCGCCGATGAAACCCTGCTGCACAAGCTAAACAGTGGTTTCGATCTCGAGGACGGCTTCATCAAGGCCGACCGCGCCAAGATCATCGACGCATCCAAGGGGCACAGTCTCATCGAGATCGTGCTTCACTCGGGACGTAACCGAATCGTTCGACGCATGTTCGAACACATCGGCTATCCGGTGGTTGACCTGGTTCGTAAGCAGTTTGGGCCGATTCATCTGGGTGGGCTAAAGCTAGGCCACGTCCGTCAGTTGAGTAAACTTGAAATCGGTGCGCTACTGAAGTTTGCAGAAGGCGCGAAGGCGCGAGCACCAAGACCAAAAGACAAGACTCAGGCAAAGAAAAGGCGTTAGCAATGATGAGAGCCATCCGTGGAGCTATTCAGCTCGATGTTGATGAGCGCGAACACCTGCTCAAGTCAACTGCCGAACTCCTTTCTAAAATTCTTCACGCAAACGACATCGATAACGCCAACCTGGTTTCGATATTCTTCACGGCCACCCCGGACATTCGAAGCGAGTTCCCTGCAGTTGCAGCGCGCGAACTGGGTCTCGGTGATGTTCCACTGCTCTGCTTTGTGGAAATGGATGTTGCCGGAGCCCTACCTCGAACCATTCGCGTCATGGTTAACGCTGATATCGACAAGGCTCGTGGCGAGATTGAGCACGTATATCTTCGTGGTGCTACCGCACTGCGGCAGGACCTAGCCCAGTGAGCGGCAGGATTCAGGGAAACGTACGCATTGTTGGAACCGGTCTTATCGGAACCAGCATTGGCCTGGCCCTAAGTAAGCAGGGTAGTTCGGTCTACCTATCTGACGCTTCTCCTGCGAACGAGAGACTTGCTGCCGACTACGGCGCTGGTCTGGTTGCAACCGGTAACGAAACTCCCGACCTGATTGTGGTCTGTGTTCCACCGGATGTGACCGCACGAGTAGTTGCAGCCGAGTTGAAGGCTTACCCTGAAGCAATAGTGACCGATGTGGCTTCGGTTAAGTCACGCATCCTGGACGAATTGGCCGCCTCTGGCGCCGACCTTATGCGCTACATCGGGTCGCACCCGATGGCCGGTCGTGAACGTGGGGGTGCCGCCAGTGGCCGTGCCGATATCTTTATCGGTCGTCCTTGGGTAATCGCCACACACGCCCTGGCTTCCGGCCCTGCCATGAAGCTGGTTGAGGAACTGGCTTTGGATTTGGGTTCAACTCCGATTCGCATGACTTCTGCCGAGCACGACCGTGCAGTGGCTCTGGTTTCCCACGTGCCTCAGTTGGTTTCGTCGCTTCTAGCCGCCCGATTGGTTGGTGCCAGCGGCGTTGAGCTTGCTGGCCAGGGCCTTCGCGACACCACCAGAATTGCTGCTTCTGACCCAAAACTCTGGGTGCAGATCCTAGGTGCAAATGCTTCCGAGATCGTGGGCGTGCTTCGCGATTACCGAGACGACCTGGACCGTGTCATCGGCGCACTTGCCGATGTTGACGCGAGCGGGTCGCTAAGCGCCATTGACCAGGCAATTGCCAACGGTAATCGCGGAGTTGAGCAGTTGCCTGGAAAGCACGGTTCTAAGCGTTCACAGTTAGCCAACTTCATCGTCGTCATCGAAGACCGTCCGGGTGAACTAGCCAGACTCTTCAACGAAATCACCGAAATCGGGATCAACATCGAAGACCTCAAACTTGAGCACAACCCTGGCGCTCAGCTCGGTATGGTTGAACTTTCAGTTGACCCAAGTCAGGCACAAAAACTTCAGGACGACCTGACTACTCGTGGTTGGAGGTTTGCCTAATGGTCACCATTGTTGCCATCGACGGACCGGCTGGTTCGGGTAAGTCCAGCGTTTCCAAGGCTGCTGCACGCCGCCTCGGCTTCGGTTACCTAGACACCGGTGCCGCCTATCGTGCTCTTTCCTGGGCGGTGACCAGCGGCAAACTTGCTTCCCCAACCGAAGCCGGTTTCAACGGGTTCGACTACGAGATTTCACTAGATCCAGACAACTTCTGGGTGCGTAGTTTTGGCTTAGATGTCACCGACGCAATCCGAGAGCCAGAGGTTGCACAGAACGTGTCTGCTGTGGCAGGTGTGCTTTCGGTTCGAGCCTGGATGAAGGAATTCACCCGCGAGTTGGCTCTCGGTGCTTCGCTTCCTGGCGTGGTCATCGAGGGACGCGACATCACAACTGTTGTGTTCCCAGATGCTGATGTGCGCATTCTGTTGACGGCAAGCGAAGAAGTTCGACTCGAACGTCGCGCGGG
>JBEBAN010000050.1:0-6398 GCA_041158865.1 Actinomycetota bacterium | reverse complement strand
CCAACCTTTTCGTGCTGACCCTCACGGACCACCATCGAGTACGGAGTGATCTTGTGCTCCTTGAGCTTGGCCTCGACGAATGCCAAGGTCAGCGCCGAGCCAATCAAAGGCATGTCTGGACGAAGCTTAAGCAAGTATGGAACGCCACCGATGTGGTCTTCGTGACCATGGGTGAGCACGATACCAACCACGTCCTGTAGACGATCGCGGATGTAGCCAAAGTCAGGCAGGATGACATCGATGCCAGGCTGGTGAGTCTCTGGGAACAGCACACCGCAGTCAACGACGAGTAGCTTGCCGTTGATCTCGAAGACGGTCATGTTTCGACCAACCTCACCGATGCCACCGAGCGGCACAATGCGAAGCGTGTCTTTTTGAAGCGAGGCCGGAGCCGGGAGGGTTAGAACCAAAGGGTTCCCCTATCTGGTTGTGCCAGCCACCTTTGGCAGCGCACCACCGGCTGCTGCATTGCGGTCTGGACGGAAGTTCTCGAAGGATAGACCCGCGATCTTGGCAACCCCGTAAATATCATTTTCGATACGAGCTGCCTCTGCCTCTTCCGGGCCGACCAAAGGTAGTCGCACGCGAGGGCTGTCGATCAGACCTAGAGCGTGAAGTACATACTTGGTAGCCACGGTTCCAGGAACGTGGGTCATAAGCGCGCGAACCAAAGGCTCGAGCGAGTTGTGCACGGAAAGTGCATGGTGGAAATCGTTTCGATTGGTGGCGTCGATCATCTCGCGGTAAGCGGCCGGTGCCACGTTCGCGGTCACACCGATCAGTCCAGTAGCACCAATCGCCATGTGCGGCATGATGTTCGAGTCGTCGCCCGAGAAGTAGAGCAGGTCGGTCTCGTTCATGATGCGCGAAGCCTGAGCCAGGTCACCCTTGGCGTCTTTTACAGCAACGATGTTTGGGTGCTTTGCAGCGCGGTGCAGGGTCTCGTACTGGATTGGGATGCCGGCACGTCCAGGGATGTCGTAAAGAATCACTGGAAGGTCGGTGGCATCTGCGATCAGACGGAAGTGGGTCAGCACACCAGCCTGAGTTGGCTTGTTGTAGTAAGGGGTGACGATCATTACGCCGTCGGCGCCAGCCTTTTCAGAAAGCTTGTAGAGCTTCATGGCGTGAGCGGTTTCGTTCGAACCACCGCCGGTGATGATCTTGGCGCGCCCCGCAGCAACCGACTTACCTATCTCAACCAACTTGATCTTCTCGGCGTCGGTGAGGGTCGAGGTTTCACCGGTTGTACCGGTAACCACAACACCATCGGCTCCGTTAGAAATCACGTAGTCAAGGTGACGTTCGGTTGCAGGCCAGTCGACTTCACCTTCGGCGGTCATCGGAGTGACCAGTGCAACTAGAACCTGACCGAATAGGTCTTTGTTTTGTGCGGACATAGGTACAAGATTAGCGTTAGCCTAGACCGCAGGAGAAACCCGCAATGAAAACAACGAAGTTTTGGGTCGGCAATCTGAACGCCGGACTAACCGTGGCGCTAGTCGCACTCCCCCTTGCCATCGCATTTGGCGAAAGTTCAACCCTCGGCGCTGCCGCGGGAATCACCACCGCAATCGTTGCCGGATTCATTGCCGCAATCTTCGGCGGCTCTAACTTCCAAGTCTCCGGACCTACCGGCGCCATGACCGTGGTTCTGATTCCATTGGCCGCCACTCAAGGCAGCCCCGGTGTTCTGCTGGCTGGCCTGATTGCCGGTGCTGTTCTAGTGCTCGCCTACATTCTCAAACTAGGACGACACATCCACAAACTTCCGGCATCGGTAATCGAGGGCTTTAGCGCCGGTATCGCAATCGTCATCGCCAGAGCTCAGTTGGGCTGGGCTAGCCCGAACACCGATTCGATCATTCTGTCCGTCGTTGTGATGATTGCCGTGATTGCCGGCTTGAAACTTCTGCCCAAGTGGCCAATCAGCATTACCGTGTTGGCCCTGGCAACCGTGGCTAGCATCTACTTTCGTCTGGATGTTTCGGTAATCCCGACTCTCGAAAACCCACTGGGCACCTGGAGTACCGACTTTCTCGGTGCAATCACGAACTGGAATGCCATCCTCATTCCAGCCCTTGGCATTGCCACCCTGGCCGCCTTTGAGGCGCTACTCAGTGCCAAGATTGCCGACCGAATGGCAGGTGCAGTCCAACCGCACGACAGCGACAGAGAACTACTAGGTCAGGGCTTATCCAACATCGCAGTGCCATTCCTTGGCGGAGTTCCGGCAACCGCTGCCTTGGCACGAACCGCGGTAAATGTGCGAAGCGGTGCTACTTCAAGAGTTGCAGCTGCGGCACACTCGGCATTCCTGCTCATCATGGTTTTGGTGTTGGCTCCACTAGTGAACCTGATTCCACTGCCAGCGCTCGCCGGCGTCCTCTTAGCTACCGCGTTCAACATGCTGAACTTCCGCGAACTCTGGAGGCACGCGCGGGCGTCCAAGTTGGACGGAATCCTCACCCTAGTGACGCTGCTGCTGACAATCTTCATGGACCTAACCACTGCCCTATTCACGGGTGTCTTAATGTGGCTCGCCCTGCGCAAGACGAAACTTGCACAGGGCGAGGAAGACTACGACGTTTAGCTTACGGAGCTACACGACCGTGCTGGTTGAATGCCTCATAGGTGTAAGGCATTAGCTCGGCCCAGAACTCTTCCATCTTCTCGGCACACATTTCGATCTCACGCTGTGGGAACGAAGGGAAGTGAGTTCCCTCACGCTTGGTGCGAAGGCTTAGGAAGTTCATCAAGGCACGCGCGTTCATGGTCACGTACATCGACGAGTAGATGTTTAGTGGAAGCACGATGCGGGCAACCTCACGAGCCACACCAGCCTCCAGCATGCGCTGGTAGGACTCGTAGGCGTGGGTCGAAGCCGAACGTGACTCCTGCTGAACCAGAGCGATCTGCTCGGCTGAACCAGGAATGAACTCGTAGTGACCGGTCTTACCAATCTGCACTAGGTTGCGGTCCTCAGCTGGCACGTAGAAGGTTGGGCTTAGCTCCTTGTAACGACCCGACTCTTCGTTGTACGAAGCAATACGGTGACGCATGAACTCGCGGAAAACGAAGATCGGCGCCTGCACATAGAAGGTCATCGAGTTGTGCTCGAACGGAGAACCGTGACGGTCGCGCATCAGATAGTTGATCAGACCCTTGTTGGCCTTCTCGTTATCTGCTGCAGCGGTATGAGCGGCTGCGCTCTCTAGGGTCTGCTCTCCCTGGGTCGAAACACGAGCGGCAAAAAGCACGTCGGAGTCGGCTGCTGAAGCACGGACGAGTTCTACGGTTACATCACTACGGAATTTGATTTCGGACACGTGTAAAGAATACTCGTTTACCACCCGTAAGAATTCGCAATAAAGCAGCGTGGCGTTACCTGCGGCAATAGCCTTGAAACATGCCGTTTGACTTGAATCTGATTGTGGTACTGGCGCTGGTCGCAGCCGCAACTGTTTTGGGTCTACTCTGGCAAGCGTCGCAAGGCAAAGCCAAGCGCATCGCCAGTGGTGAACAGATCGATTTGGCAGAGCTCGGTGCCACCAAGAACGGTAAACCAGTCACCGCATTTGGCAAGAACACCACCCTGCTTCAGTTCTCCAGCGAAACCTGTGCCACCTGTAAGCAGACTGCAAAACTTTTCCACGAACTTGAAGCCACCTCTGACGGCCTGCTCCACATCGAAGTGGACCTCACCCACCGACTTGACCTTGCCGACAAGTTCAAGATCCTCCAGACTCCAACCACCTTGGTACTCGACAGCAAGGGCGTTGTGAAATCAAGAATTGGCGGAGCACCCCGCGCCGCCACAATCGAAGCCGAGATAGGAACCTTCGTAATCTAATGAGCAAGAAGCAAATTGACCCACGCGGTCCTCGTTTTGGAGCAGTCATCACCAGCGTTCTACTGCTGGTAGATGTTTACCTTTCACTTAGCCCAGCCACCTTCCCACTATCGGTGTCACTACTTGGCATCATCGTGGCTTTGTTCGCAATCGGCGCGTTCCTAGGTAACGCTCGCCACCCTTACAGCTTCCTTTACAAGCGCTTCGTGCGTCCGCTGCTAAAGGAACCTAAGGAACTCGAAGACTCCCGCCCACCACAGTTCGCCCAGTTCGTTGGTTTCTTGGTGGCTGGTACCGGTCTAGTATTCGGTGCGCTAAACATTGAGCTGGGTCTTACCATCGCAGCCGGGGCCGCGTTCTTCGCAGCATTCCTAAACGCCGCGTTCAACTTCTGCCTAGGCTGCCAGATTTGGCTAGGCCTGGCTCGTATCGGCTGGGTAAAGGCCTAAGACCGATGCATGGCGATGGCCTTCACCATCGCCTCTCTGGCACGAGGACGATCCCCGGCGGCGTCATAGGCAAGCGATAGCGCAAACCATGACTTCCAATCGCCGGGGTTTTCTTCCGCCAGTTTTTGAAAAACCTTGAAGTTTTCCTCTGCCGATTCCTTGGTTGGGCGGCCGCTAGGGCGCAGCTCCAACTGGAATACCGGCCACTCGTTATTAGCTTCAAGTTCACTACCCAGACGTTCGGCACCCAGCCCAAACTTCAGTTCGCGGAAGATGACCCATCCGCCCAGAATTGGAAACGCGAGGACGGCGACGCCCATGCCAATCCCGATAATGGTTCCGTTGGTAATAAGTATGATTGCCCACTGTCCTAAAACAATGACGTAAACCAAAAGCAAGGCAATGGAAATTGCCGCGCCAAGTTTTGGGGAACGCAAGTTAGGCAACGACCGAATCTAGACCAACGAACAGGCCGGTGTTCTTTGCTGCAAATCTGATGGCTGCCAGAATTCCGCCGGAGTACGAGGCAACCGAAGCCACCTCGTGGTGAATCTTCAAAACTTCCGACTCGCCACCGAGGTAAACCTCCTGCATGGCGCTAACCCCAGATAGACGCAGCGAGTGAACCGGAATACCGGCAACCATTTGACCGCGAGCTTCCTGGCCAACACCTGTGACCAATGGCATTTCGCTTCGAGCCTTGGCAATTAACTCCGCGGTGCGAATTGCGGTACCGGAAGGTGAATCAACCTTGTGTTGGCGGTGTGCTTCCACGATCTCGATGGTAGAGAAGTATTTGGCCGCTTCGGTGGCAAAGCGCGTTGCCAGCATCGAACCGATTGAAAAGTTAGGAACGATTACTGCTGTCGAGATTGAGAAATCTTCACGCGCTTTCAGTTCGGCAAGTTTTTGGTTTGACCAACCAGAAGTACCGATTACAACTGCTGCTCCCCTAGCAAGTGCATAAGTAAGGACTTTCTCACTGACTTCCAAATTCGTTACGTCGAAGACTACGTCAGCACCGTCGATCTCATCCAAGGATGATCTCGAGTTCAGGCTGGCGTGAAGCGTAAGGTCCTGCGCCGAATCGATCAGGTCAAGCGCAAGCTTGCCCATGCGGCCGGTGGCTCCAACTACTGCAACTTTGATGGTCATGATTCAACCTTAAACGAAAGTCTTGAAGGTGGACTCGTCCACATCACCAACGGCAACTAATGCGCGTTCGCGTTTCACCAGGTCTGCAGCAACTGCCTGAACCTGCTCTTCGGTCACCGCGGCATAGCGTGCCAGCGATTCATCGAGGTCTAAGAACTTGCCGTTGAAAATTTCAGATGAGAAAAGACGATTCATTCTCGCCGAGGAGCTCTCAAACTTGAGTGCCAATGAGCCGGAGATGTTGCCTCTAGCCAACTGCAGCTCGTCGCTGGTGATCCCGTGCTCGGCGAGCTTCTCAAGTTCACCTTGCATCAATGCGGTGACCTCGGCCGCTTTGGCTGGTGCACATCCCGCGTAAAGACCGAAGATCGCTCCATCGGAGTATGCCTGATTGAACGAGTAAACGGAATAGGCCAGACCGCGCTTTTCGCGAACCTCCTGGAATAGTCGCGAGCTCATGCCGCCACCGAGGACGGTGTTCAAAACGGCCATCGCGTAGCGGCGGTCGTCCTCGGCTACAAACCCTTGCGTACCGATCAGGATGTTCGCCTGAGAAATCGGGCGGTTGATTACCTCGAGGTTGTGAGAACGAGGAATGAAGGTGTCGCCGAGGAATCTACGAGGTCGTGGAGCAGCAGAAACAGCAAGATCCCAACCAGCGTCTTCTAGAGCCTCGGTTACGAGTCGAACCAGTTCGTCGTGGTTCACTCCACCAGCCGCCGCAATGACGACGTCTTGTGGGCGGTAGTTGGCCCGGTAGTGCTCCCAGACGGCATCCCTGGTGACTTCGGTGATGGTCTGGATGGTTCCGCCGATTGGACGTCCGAGTGGGTGATCTCCGTGGAGAGCCGCGGCAAAAGCCTCGTGAGCGACATCCTCAGGATCGTCGTCATTCATGGCGAGCTCTTCGAGGATTACGGTTCGCTCGTTCTCAAACTCTT
>JBEBAN010000049.1:0-6613 GCA_041158865.1 Actinomycetota bacterium | reverse complement strand
TCCAGCCAAAGCGTTTCGCTGCCGTGCTAACCGGTGAGCGTGTGAAGCAGCAGGTTGGTGCTGCAGCTTCCAACTACGATTACGCGGATGCGATTTCGCTTGCCGAGCGTGTGGTCAAGGCCGTTGGCGCTGACCTGATTGTTCGTAAGGGAAGCGCTCGCGGTTTCCACCCTGGACGCTGTGCCGAACTGTTCGTGCAGAGTGGCCGTGCGATTGTGTCCATCGGCTTCGCCGGTGAGCTCGACCCAGCGTTGGCAGCCGAACACGACCTACCTCGTCGTACCGCCATCGTGGAACTTGAGCTCGACTATCTGTATGACTCGGCCCCGCTGGTTCACCAGGCAGCTCCGATCTACACCTACCCAGCCGCTACCCAGGATCTATCTCTGCTTGTTGCAACAAACGTTGCCGCAGGTGACGTCCTCGGTGCAATTTTGGAAGGTGCTGGAGAGCTCTTGGAGCAGGCCAGACTCGTTGAAGATTACCGAGCCGAGACCCTGCCGGAAGGCATGAAGTCTCTTAGCTTCGCACTGCGCTTTAGAGCCAGTGACCGCACCCTCACGCAGGCCCAGGCGACCGAGGCCCGCGATGCTGCGGTTGCTCTGGCTGCCGAAAGATTCGGTGCGCAGATCCGCGCCTAGAAAGGTAAAGCCATGACCCTAAAGGTTGCCATAGCTGGTGCCAGTGGATACGTTGGTGGCGAACTTGCGCGTCTGGTAGCGGCACACCCGAAGCTCGAGTTGGTTACCGTAACCGCAAACAGCAATGCCGGTGAGCGTTTCACCTCGCTGCACCCGCACCTGCACTCGTATGCTCATCTGGTGCTTCAGCCGACCACGGCTGAGGTGCTTGCCGGCCATGATGTGGTCTTTCTAGCCCTGCCTCACGCAAAGAGCGCCGAGGTTGCAAAGTACCTTACCGATGACGTCCTCGTGATCGACTGCGGCGCCGATTTCCGTCTTGAATCTTCCGACGACTGGGAGAAGTTCTATGGTGGCGACCACGCCGGTACCTGGGCTTACGGTATGCCTGAACTGGTGTTGGCTGCAGGCGGCAAGCAGCGCGACAACCTTCGCGGTGCGAAGCGCGTTGCCGTCCCTGGTTGCAATGTAACCGCAATCACCCTCGCTCTGGCTCCGCTACTAAAGTCCAACCTGATTGAAAACGAAGACATCGTTTCGGTGCTTTCGGTTGGAACCTCTGGTGCCGGTCGCTCGCTTTCTGCGAACCTTCTGCACAGCGAAGTCCAAGGATCTGCACGTGCATATGGCGTTGGCGGCGTTCACCGTCACACTCCGGAAATCGAGCAGAATCTATCGAAGACTTATGGCGAGAAGGTTCAGGTTTCGTTCACCCCGGTGCTAGTTCCAATGTCGCGCGGAATTCTTGCGGTCAACACCGCGAAGGCAACCGGTTCGCTCCAGCAACTCCACCACGCACTTACCGATGCCTACGAGAGTGAGAAGTACCTGCAGGTTCTTCCACTCGGGCAGTGGCCTCAAACCTCTTCGGTGGTCGGAACCAATGTCTGTGAAATTGCGCTTGCCTTGGACGAACACGCAGGTCGCGTCGTCGTGGTTTCCAGCATCGACAACCTGGTCAAGGGAACTGCGGGTGCGGCGATTCAGTCGCTGAACCTCGCACTCGGCTTTGCAGAAGACACCGGACTAGAGGTAAACGGAGTAGCTCCATGACCGTAACCGTAGCTAAAGGATTTCTCGCTGCCGGTGTAAAAGCTGGTCTAAAGATGAACGGCAACCCAGACCTCGCTTTGGTTCAAAACCTTGGCCCTAAGTTCACAGCTGCCGCGGTTTTCACCACGAACCGTTGCCAGGCGAATCCGGTCATTTGGTCGAAGGAAGTGATCAAGGACGGCCAGCTTGTTGCCACCGTTCTAAACTCCGGCGGCGCCAACTGCTACACCGGCCCTGAAGGTTTCCAGACCACGCACGCCACCGCCGAAAAGGTTGGCGAAGTGTTGGGTTGTGGCGCAGGGGATGTGCTCGTTTGCTCGACCGGTTTGATCGGTGACCAGCTTGACCGCGACAAAGTCTTGGATGGCGTAGTTGCGGCCTCGGCCTCGCTCTCGAACGAAGGCGGTCAGGCTGCCGCGACCGCGATCATGACCACCGACTCGGTCTCCAAGACCGCAGCGGTTACCCGTGGTGATTGGTCGGTTGGCGGTATGGCTAAGGGCGCCGGCATGCTGGCTCCTGGTCTTGCAACGATGCTGGTCGTGGTTACCACCGATGCCGACCTGCCGAGTGATGTTCTAGACCGAGCCCTGCGCGCTGCCACTCGAGTGACCTTCGATCGTCTGGACTCAGACGGTTGCATGTCAACCAATGACACCGTCACTCTGATGGCGTCCGGTGCCAGTGGGGTAGTGCCGACCGAAGCGGAGTTCACCGAAGCCCTAACCGAAGTTTGCCGCGACCTGGCGCTGCAGTTGCTTGCCGATGCCGAAGGTTCAACCCACGACATTGCGATTCAAGTCACCAATGCGGCCAGCGAAGAAGATGCCGTTGAGGTTGGTCGTTCACTTGCTCGCAACAACCTATTCAAGGCTGCCGTTTACGGAAACGACCCAAACTGGGGACGCATCCTGGCTGCTGTTGGCACGACCAATGCTGAGTTCGATCCGTACAACATCGACGTCTCAATCAATGGAGTAAGCGTTTCACGCAAGGGTCAGCCAGACCAGTCGCGTGACCTAGTGGACATGACTCCGCGCAAAGTTGACATTCTGATTTCGCTCAACGCAGGTTCCGCCGATGCGACCGTTTACACGAACGACCTGAGCCACGCCTACGTTACCGAGAACAGCGAGTACTCGAGCTAATGAAGAACACCGAAGCACCAGATACCGCACTGGCCAGAATCAAGGCAGAGACTCTGATCGAGTCGCTTCCTTGGTTGCAGCAATTCCACGGCAAGACCGTGGTCGTCAAGTTCGGCGGCAATGCCATGGTCGACGAGGCGCTTCAGCAGGCGTTCGCAGAAGACATGGCTTATCTTCGCTGGATTGGCATTCGTCCGGTCGTGGTTCACGGAGGTGGCCCACAGATCTCGGCAGCTCTTTCCGAACTTGGTATAGAGAGCGAATTCCGTGGCGGCTTTAGAGTGACCACCGAGGAGTCAATCGGGGTGGTTCGCGACGTTTTGCGTCATCAGATTTCTGAGAAGCTTGCCGCCATGATCAACCTGAGTGGAGCATCCACGACAGTTATGAGCGGTGAGGATGGCAACCTGTTCCGCGCCGAGAAGACCACCCTCGATTCACCTGAAGGTCCGGTCGACATCGGTCTGGTTGGCGAGGTCACCCTGGTGAACCCACGCATTGTTTTTGAGGCGCTCGAGGCTGGGAAGATTCCGGTTATTTCTACCGTTGCACCAGATGCTTCGGGGCAGTTGCTAAACGTGAACGCCGACCTTGCCGCAAGTTCACTTGCCGTGGCTTTGGGAGCAGAGAAGCTGATGGTTCTAACCGACGTCCCTGGTCTTTACAGCGACTGGCCAAACCGTGACTCGCTGGTTTCGGAGATCGAGTCGGCGGAGTTGCGTGAGCTTCTTCCAAGCCTTGAGTCGGGAATGATTCCGAAGATGCAGGCCTGCCTGCAGGCGGTTGAGCACGGTGTTCCTCAGGCTCACATCATCGACGGCCGCACTCCGCACAGCATCCTGCTAGAGATTTTCACCAAGTCCGGTTTCGGTACTATGGTTCTTCCCTAAATAGAGAGAAAAATAATGGTTCGCCACTTCCTAAAAGACGACGACATTTCGCCTAAAGAGCAGGCTGCGATTTTGCAGCTGGCTCGTGAAGTGAAGGCCGAACCTTACAAGTACCGCACCTTCGAAGGCCCTAAGACCGTTGCTCTAATCTTCGACAAGACCTCAACCCGTACTCGCGTTTCGTTCACCGTGGGTGTGGCCGAGCTCGGCGGTAACCCGATGGTCATCGACACCGGTTCCTCGCAGATGGGCGGCAAGGAGTCTGTTGCCGATACCGCTCGTGTTCTAGATCGTCAGGTTGCTGCCATTGTCTGGCGTACCTACGCTCAGGCTGGTCTTGAAGAGATGGCTGCCAACTCTAAGGTTCCGGTAATCAACTCGCTGAGTGATGACTACCACCCTTGCCAGATTCTGGCCGACCTACTCACCATTCAGGAGCACAAGGGTGAGCTGGCAGGCCTCTCGATCGCCTACGTGGGCGATGCCGCTAACAACATGGCTAACTCGTATCTAATCGGTTGCGCGATGGCTGGCATGCACGTTCGCATCGCTGCTCCTGCCGCATACGCACCGGCTCACCACATCGTCCGTCGCGCGGAAGAAATCGCTGCTGAGACAGGTGGTTCTGTCAGTGTTTATGGAACGCCTGAGGAAGCGGTTATCGACGCCGACGTAATCACCACCGACACCTGGATTTCGATGGGTCAGGAATCTGAAAAGCAGGCTCGAATCGATGCCTTCGCCGGTTACACGGTAGACGTAAATCTCATGGCCAAGGCCAAGAGCGATGCCATCTTCCTGCACTGCCTTCCTGCCTACCGTGGCTACGAGGTAAGTGCGGAAGTCATCGACGGCCCGCAGTCGGTGATTTGGGACGAAGCCGAAAATCGTCTACACGCCCAGAAGGCGCTGATGATTTGGCTTGCTCGTCATGCTTCTTGAAACCGAGCGTCTACAGCTACGATTCCTGAGCCGAGGTGATGTCGACGATGTCTTCGTCTATCAGAGCGACCCCGACAGCGTGCGATACATTCCTTGGGAAGCACGAGATCGCGATCAGGTACTAGAAGGGCTAATCAAGGCCGAGTCTTGTCTTGGTTTGGATACCGAAAATCAATCGCTCATGCTCGCAGTTGTTCTAAAAGAAACCGGCCAGGTCATCGGACAGCTGAATTCCAAGATTGTTGATGCAGCTAACAACACAGCCAACATCGGATATGTAATCAACCAGAATTTCCGCGGCCAGGGTTACTGTGCTGAAGCGGTCTCGCGGTTGCTCGATGACATTTTCACCGTGCAAAATGTCCACCGAGTTGTTGCCGACATCGATGTGCGCAATGAGTCATCCGTCCGCGTGGTTGAACGTCTGGGTTTCCGTCGCGAGGCCACCTACATTGAAAATGACTACCTAAAAGGGGAGTGGTGTTCGATGTACCTCTACGCCCTACTGAGCCGAGAGTGGCGCTCAAACTAGAATTGACCTAATTGTCTTTGCGATAAGGAGATCCATGTCAAACCGTGCCGGTGATGCAGGCGCCCTCTGGGGTGGCCGTTTCGAGGGTGGCCCAGCCGAGTCTGTGGCTGCATTGTCACGTTCGGTTCACTTCGACTGGAGACTGGCTCGTTATGACATCGCTGGCACACGCGCCCACATTAAGGCACTACACTCGGCCGGTTACCTGAGTGTTCCTGAACTTGAGAAGCTAGACAAGTCGTTGCTTCAGTTGCTTAGCCGCATCGAAGACGGCAGCTTCCAGCCAAAGCCTCAGGACGAAGACGTGCACTCGGCTCTCGAGCGCGGACTAATCGAAATTGCTGGGGTTGAACTTGGCGGCAAGGTGCGTGCCGGTCGTTCCCGCAATGACCAGATCGCAACCCTGATTCGCACCTATCTCCTAGATGAGTCGAACCACCTCGAGTCGCTAGTACTTCAGCTGATTGAAACCCTAACCAACCGTGCCGAAGAGAACATGGCTGTAGCTATGCCTGGTCGTACTCACTTCCAGCACGCCCAGCCAGTTTCACTGGCGCACCACTTGCTTGCTCACGCTTGGCCGCTGACTCGCGACCTCGAGCGCCTAAGCCAGTGGCGTGGCCGTGCCAGCCTGTCGCCTTATGGCGCTGGTGCTTTGGCTGGTAACACCCTAGGCCTCGACCCTAACCTCGTGGCTCGTGAACTCGGGCTATCTGGTCCTACTCAGAATTCCATGGACGCCACTGCGTCGCGCGACGTCGTCGCTGAATTTGCTTTTATCTGCACCCTGATTGGCATCAACCTCTCGCGCTTCAGCGAAGAGATCATTGCCTGGGCTACCGCGGAGTTTGACTTCATCAAGCTGGACGACGCCTACTCCACCGGTTCGTCGATCATGCCTCAGAAGAAGAACCCGGATGTGGCGGAACTTGCCCGCGGTAAGTCGGGACGACTAATCGGTGACCTGACTGGACTATTGGCAACACTCAAGGGTCTGCCACTGAGCTACAACCGCGACCTTCAGGAAGATAAGGAACCGGTCTTCGACATGGTGGACACCTTGTTCATCCTGCTTCCCGCCTTCACAGGAATGGTTGCGACCATGAACTTTAACAAGAACCGCATGGAGATGCTGGCACCGGCTGGCTTCTCACTGGCAACCGACGTTGCCGAGTGGTTGGTCAAGCAGAAGGTTTCATTCCGCGACGCCCACGAGATCACCGGTCAGCTGGTTTCTTACTGTGAGAAGAACGGTCTCGAACTGCACCAAGTTCCAGATGCTGAGATGGCTGCCATCTCCAAGGCACTTACCCCAGAGGTTCGCGACGTGCTTTCGGTGACTGGTTCAATCAAGGCTCGTTCCGGTGCCGGTGGTACCGCACTTCCTCGCGTAATCGAGCAGATTTC
>JBEBAN010000048.1:0-6755 GCA_041158865.1 Actinomycetota bacterium | reverse complement strand
TGAGATCCACCCGAGAACATGAGGAGACTGAGTGCCATCGTTTGCCAAATGTCGAAACCGGCGGTTACCGATAGAGCTCCAAAGGAAATTCCGTAAAGGCCTGTGGCTAACCCAACACTAACCGAGACCGAGGTGACCGAACCCTTGCCAATGCTCACGAGACTTTGCCCATCAATGCAATTGCCAGCTGGTTACGCGTGTAGACAGCACCGGCGTCTTTTAGGATCTTGATTGTTTGTACTACTCGAGTCCTTGCCAGGTCGAGCTCCTTAGAGATGTTGGAATCAGAATCGCCTCTTAGGAATCGTTTGGTTACGTTTCGCTGCCAAGGTTCCAGCACACCCAGAGCCACGTCGAGTTCACGAGATTTCACCATGAGCTGGCTGTTCTTGCGAAATAGTTTTTCTAGTTGCCTTTGTTCGATCCGATAGTCGCTCTTACTAATAAGTTTCATCTTGGATAAGAACTCTGCCGCATCGGCGTCCATTCCAACAAAATCGTCGGTACCTGCCAGTATTGCCTCACGGTAAGTCCCGTCGCTGTAGAAGTTAGCAAACCCAAGAACGGCAGCCTTGTTGCCTGCGGACTCTAGGGTTTGGCGCAGCGCTGTGATGTATGAGGCGCCAGCGTATCCGTGCTGCTTTATGTTGACCACTAAAACATCGACGAGGTAATCGCCAACGCGCTCCAATGCCACCTTAGGATCGCTCTCTTCGAAAACGATTTGCATTTCTGGTTGCGAGCCAATCAGTAATGCTCTGCCACTTCGTAGCAAGTTATTGCTTTCAATTAGGCCGATGCGCAACATGGCTAGTCCTGGGACCGAACTTGACGCTTTAGGTTTGGGAAGATTGCAGAGACTGTAAAGCCAACGCCTGGCACCTTGGACGCTTCGATCCGACCGCCATAAATCTTTGCTCGGTCCCTGAGAGCGGCCAGAGTAGCTCCGTCGAATTCAGAGGTTAGAGCTTGTAAATCTTCGGTCGCTGTGTAACCCTCAACCAGCTCTCCGAGTGCAGCCTTGTTTCGATTTACCGTTTCCTCGCCGTTGTCCTTAATCAGGACCTGCAGACCATCCTCGACCCAAAGGAAGTCGATCGAGATTTCGGTGCCAACCGGGGCGTGCTTACGCACGTTTGTAATGGACTCGTAAACGATCTTATAAACGCACAGTTCCATGCCGTCATTAAGTGCAAATGAATCACCATGCTCGGAGATAACGGTGTTGTAGCCAAATTCACGAAGCGACACCGCAATCTCTTGCAGATCTGAAATCTTGAACATCACGACATCCGAGAAAATTGCCGAGTTTAGGTAGTCGTAAAGGCGACGTAGTTCGGTCTGAGCTTCGCGAGACGCATCGTAAGTGCGCTCAAGAACACGTTCAGTCACCGCAGGGTCAGTTCGAACCGCATAGCGACCTCCTTCGGTAACGCTAACGATTGCATTGATTCGCTGCACAAGGAGCTCACTCAGGTCCTTTGCGATTTCTAGGCGTTCGTTCTGCTTCGAGATTTCTAGGCGAAGGCGTGATTCATTTAAGGTGTTTTTGGCACGATCTCGAGGACCACCGATGTGTTCCAGACGCAGATAAGCCATACGTCCCGAAAGGTAAGCCAACGACCAAATCCCGAACACGAATAAGCCGACACCAAGCATCGACTGTGTACGTAACAACTCAACGCTTTGAGTTTTGTCTAGGTAATGAATCAGGAACTCGCGCAAGTAGCCGACCTGGAACATCATCACAATCAGCCCGAACAGGCTAGAAATCATGATGGTGAGGCGGCTAGGTCTACCGGCGTGTGTTGCCAAGACCAGCAGTGTTACGCCTACGAGAACTGCCTGTAACAGCGGTTCGCTCGAGAAGAAACCGACTAGGACAGTGGTTGGCAAAAGTAGCATTCCGGCAAAAAATGCGGACCTTATAGCAACCAAGGAAATACTGGCGATCAGAACGGCAGGAATTAGGCCGAAATAATTGGATCTGAGCAGCTCACTACCAGCAGAGAAAAGGCCTAAACAGAGGCCGATGAGAATGAGAGCTAGTTGTCTGGACCTAAGGATCCAACGAATCACGCTGGCCTCCAACTTTATGGACAAACAAATGGCTCCCCGGCTTGGACTCGAACCAAGAACCTATCGGTTAACAGCCGATTGCTCTGCCAATTGAGCTACCGAGGAATGCTTACGCAAGCACCAACTCTAGCAAATTTTTTAGCGCTTTGCTCGCAGAGTGTGAAGCTCTTTGTCTACTTCAACGAGTTTCTTCTGAATGGCCAGTGCTTCTGCTTCTGAACCGCCAGCGTTTGCCCTTCCGAGACCAGAAATCAAAACCTGCTTTTCGAGCTCGATGGAACGCAGTAGCCCATCTTCAACCACGCCCCGAACATAAACCTTCTTAGCTTCGACGTTCTCAGGTGAGACTGGAAGGTGGCTTAGTAGCACCTCACGCCAGTTGGCTTGCAACTCAGCAGGTAAATCTTTCTCAACAGCGGCGATAAAATTGCCGGTACCGAAGTTCTTCAACATCGCTGCCGCAATGGCTCGGTGACGCGGATGTGAGAAGTAGATGCGAGTAATTCTGGCTAGTTCGTCCTTGGTGATCAGCTCTGGAGCCTGAGCGACACACTCAATCAACCAGCGCTCACGTCTGTTGATTGGGTCGCGTAGATCGACGTACGGAAGATTAGTATCGGCTACGACCGGAGCCACAGGTGCTTCACCTGTTACAACCTGACGGCGATTACCCTTCAGTAGTTCAGCAACCACCTGGTTTACCGAAGAGCGGTCAACCGTGGTGATCTCTGAAAGATGCTTTTCATAAGAGCTACGAAGCACGGCATCCGAAATGCCCGCGACGATCGGCGCCGCGGCGCGAACAGCAGCTACCTGACCCTCTCGGGTATTCAAATCGAATACCGCGACGGCTCGCTCGATGGCAAATGCAACCAGTGGACGTTTAGCTGCAATCATGCTCTGAATAGCAGCGTCGCCTCGCTCTTTGCGAAGGTCACAAGGGTCTAGACCTTCCGGACCGATTGCGATGTAACTGATGGCGTTGAATTTGCCGGAAAGGCTAAAGGCTCGCATCGCTGCCTTCTGCCCTGCCTCGTCTGGGTCGAAGTTGAAGATTATTTCGGCTGGTTTCGAAGGATCCGGAACCAAGATGCGATTGATCACCTTGACGTGTTCATCGCCAAATGCAGTGCCGCAGGTAGCCACCGCAGTTGAAATGCCTGCAAGGTGACAGGCCATGACGTCGGTGTAACCTTCGACCACCACTACCTGCTGTAACTTACCCATATCACGCTTTGCAAGATCGATTCCGTAGAGAACCTGTGACTTGTGATAGACCGGCGTTTCGCTGGTGTTCAGGTACTTTGGACCTTCGTCGTCACTAAAAATCTTGCGGGCACCGAAGCCGATCACAGCATTCGCGGCGTCTCGAATTGGCCAAATTAGACGACCACGAAACTTATCGTAGACCCCCCCGTTTTCGCGCTTGCTGGCGAGGGCCGCGGTAACCAATTCTTCCTCGGTGAACCCCAAAGTCTTCAGGTGATCTGCGAGGTTGGTCCAACCCTTTGGAGCCCAACCCACACCGAACTTGTCGGCGGCAGCCTTGTCGATACCACGCTGCTTGAGGAAATCGCGGCCTGGTTCGGCATCAGCGGTCTCGAGCTGAGCTTGAAAGTAGGCCGCGGTGGCGGCATTAGCCTCGAGCACGCGTGCACGAATGGCGGAACTTCCATCGTCTGGGCGACCCTCTTCATAGTGAAGCTGGTAGCCAACCTTGGCAGCGAGCTTTTCCATTGCTTCCACAAAGGTTAGTGAGTCAATTTTGTTTAGGAACTGGAAAACATTTCCGCCCTCGCCACAACCGAAGCAGTGCCAGAGATTCTTGGTAACCGAGACCCCGAACGATGGCGACTTCTCACTGTGGAATGGGCAGAGCCCTTTGAATTCGCCATTGCCACTTGACTTGAGCGCAACGTAGTCAGACACAACGTCGACGATCGAAATGCGCGTTAGCACTTCGTCGATGTCGGATTGAGGGATACGGCCGGCCATTAGCTGACGCCCTTCACGAGGCGCTCATGGAGCTTGATGGCACTTTGATCGGTCAGGGAAGCGATCTGATCAATGATGACACGATGCTTGGTTGCGTCGTCGTTCGCATTGCTCCAAGCGAGCGTGCAGTAACTGTCTAGTTCCGAACCATTCTTAGCCAAAAGAGCATCGGCGAGTTCACCAAGCAGTTCGCGCTGCCATTCGTAGTAGCCCTTGCGAGACTCATGTGACATCAGGAAAGAAGAAACTAGCCCCTTCAACACGGCAATTTCGCCGCGAACCTGGGCCGGAACGACAACGTCAGCGTGGTAACGGGTGCGAATCCCTTTGAATACTTCGGTGGTGGCGTCAACGGCTCGGGAAACGAAAGAACCAATAAGAGCGCTGCTGAGGTTTTTCAAATCTCCGTGTGCTCGGTCACTGCCGTCGAAGGAAACAAGCCATTCCTCAAGCGATTGGAGACGGTCTAGCGCTGACTCAAGTTCTGGTTCGGTCATTCCGGAGCCTGCCCAGTCTGACATGTCGGCGATTAGTTGTTTGCGATGAGCGGGATCGTTCACCTCGTCGAGCTTGATGAAACCTTCGACTATTGCGTCTTCATAATCGTGAACGGAGTAGGCAACGTCGTCGGCGAAATCCATGACTTGAGCCTCGATACTCTTCTGTCGGTCCTTGGCACCGATGCGGAGCCAGTCGAAAACCGGACGGTCATCATCGTAGACACCAAACTTATGAGACCTAGCTCCACCGCCATCATCGAATACACCCTGTTCGCGAGCCCAAGGGTATTTGCAAGCCGCGTCGAGAGCTGCTCGGGACAGGTTCAGGCCGAGCGGAGAGCCGTCGGCGGCAAAAACCTTAGGTTCGATTCTGGTGAGAAGTCGCAGGGTCTGAGCGTTACCTTCAAAGCCGCCGATTTCGGAAGCCCAGTCGTTCAGAGCCTTTTCACCATTGTGACCAAAAGGCGGATGACCCAGGTCGTGTGCCAAACAAGCCATGTCGACTAGGTCGGCGCTCATCCCAAGCGTCTCGGCCATTTCACGGCCAATCTGCGCAACCTCAAGCGAGTGAGTAAGACGAGTACGAGCAAAATCTCCAACGGATGGAGAAAGAACTTGAGTCTTTGCTCCGAGTCGTCTCAGAGCAGAAGAATGAAGAACACGTGCACGATCGCGGCCGAACTCGCTGCGTCGCTGAGTTCCACTTCGCTCTTCCTTGAGCATTCGCTCCTCATCAGCAAAGCCGTATCCGACTGGAGGAAGATTAACCACCGGACACCCCAATCTCTGCTTCGAGCAAATCAATTCCCTGTTTCCCGTCAAGTTTGCGGGAGCTAAGCCAATTCTCCGGTAAGGCACAGACTTTTGCGCCACCGAGGCGGCCCCGCGGTCCCTCTGCCTCTGCTCCAGGGTATGGGGCATCTCGGTCTAGAGTGCCGAGAATTTGATCCATGTGATTAAGTGATTCAACTTGTGCCAGAGCGGCACGGAACTCGCCACCGACCGGGTAACCCTTGAAATACCAGGCCACGTGCTTGCGGATGTCACGACAAGCGTGCATCTCGCTTTCGAAAAACTCGACGAGCAACTCGGCGTGACGTTTGAAGGCGTCGGCAACTTCACCAAGGTTTGGCTGAATTGGATCGATTGCCGCGTTTGAATTTGGGTCTCGCTGGTATTCGTCGAAGGCGGCTTGCAAATCACCAAACAACCAAGGACGACCAAGGCATCCGCGACCCACGACGACACCGTCAACACCGGTTTCACGCATCATTCGAATGGCGTCACCGGCCGACCAAATGTCGCCATTACCGAGCACCTGAACATCAGGTAGAGACTCTCTCAACGTGGCAATCGAACCCCAGTCGGCGTTGCCGCTGTAGTAGTCACTGGCGGTTCGTCCGTGGAGGGCAATTGCGGTAACACCGGCGTCACGAGCTGCCTTGCCAGCGTCCAGGTAAGTCAGGTGATCGGCGTCGATGCCTTTGCGCATCTTCACGGTTAGCGGAATGTCACCGGCCGCCTTTACAGCAGCGTTGACAATCGCCGAGAAGAGGTCGGCTTTCCAGGGAAGCGCTGCTCCCCCACCCTTACGAGTCACCTTAGGTACCGGACATCCGAAGTTCAGGTCAATGTGATCTGCTCGGTCCTCGGCAACTAACATGGTCACTGCCTCGGCAATGGTCTTCGGGTCTACACCATAGAGCTGCACCGAACGGATGTCTTCGCTCTCGTGGTGACCAACTAGACGAAGAGACTCTTCAGTTCGCTCCACCAAAGCACGCGAGGTAACCATTTCAGAAACATAAAGACCGCCACCGAATTCTCGGCATAGCCTGCGAAAAGCGGTGTTGGTGATACCGGCCATAGGCGCCAAAACCACGGGAGTCGCAATTGCAAGTTTCCCGTAACGAAGAGCTGGCGCAGAGGCGGTCGAAGCCACTGTTAGCCGAGCAGTCTTTCGGCTAGGTAGCCGCGAAGCTTGTCTAGAGATACTCGCTCTTGTTGCATTGTGTCACGATCGCGAACGGTAACAGCCTGGTCTTCGAGCGAGTCGAAGTCCACGGTGATACAGAACGGAGTTCCGATTTCGTCCTGGCGACGGTAACGACGACCAATGGCACCTGAGTCATCAAAGTCGATGTTCCAGTACTTACGAAGGTCGGCGGCTAGATCGCGGGC
>JBEBAN010000047.1:0-6943 GCA_041158865.1 Actinomycetota bacterium | reverse complement strand
ATGCAGGAAGACCACGTTTCGATGGGCTGGCACGCGGGACGAAAGCTACGCAAGATCGTGGAAAACCTCCGACGCATTCTCGCGATCGAATACGTGACCGCAGCGCGAGCAATGGAAATGCGCGATGGCCTAAAGCCCGCCAAAGTTACCGGTGAGTACATCGCCAAGCTACGCGCAGCCGGAGTTCAGGGCGTTGGCCCAGATCGATTCCTAGCCCCAGAACTTGCCCAGGCTGAAGAGTTACTTCGCTAGTTTCCTAAGCGCATAGCCAACTGCTAGCAGGACAAATCCAGTCAACAGTAGCCCAGAGTCTTGACCCGTGTTGGCGAGGGTTGGTTCCGATGTTGGGATTTCTGTCTGGAACACTGCGACACCGAAGTTAGCTGTACCGGCAGAACCCCTCAACGCTTCTCCAACAGTTACCGACTGGGAATCAATGTTTTGCCACTTGTACACGTAACCCGTACCGGTTGTGTAGTAGATAGTTGTGCCACTGAGAAACATGTTGTACACCTTCTCGGAGTCAACCAGTGGAAGGGCCGTATTTGCAGTAGACCACGTTGACACATCACTCGTTGGATTTGAAGTGAACTTTATCCCGTCGAAGTTTGATCCTGAAAAGTAGAATTTCTCGTTGTTTGTAACAATGTCTCTAACTCCCAAGGCGAGATATTCCGCGTTGCTAGTAACAACTCCATTGCTTGCGCCGCTGAAACTCAAATCGGCTACCAGGAGCCCACGTTCTCCACAATCCATTACAACCTTGCCCCCACCGATGGCAAAGGCTCCGTAGCCATAGCCAGGCAGCGAGCTTCCAAGCCCGGCATCTTGGCTATCGGTAATGATCTCAGTTGGTGTACCAAGAGCTAAGGACGAGGTTCGATATAGTCCCGCAGTTGGAGCGGAGAAGTAAATCGAGACACCGGTAATAAACAAATCGGCCGGCTCGGAATTGAGTTGAGCAAGAAGGAGACGGCCACTCCCATCTAAGTTGGTTCTAACTAATTGCCACTGCTGGCCGCTCTGATTATCTGCGAAGTAAAGGTAGGTTCCATCACTCGTTAGCACCTTTGCTGTGTGAGCCGAGGTAGTGTCAGCGGTAATCGGGTTGTAAGTTGCACTCTCGTCTAGTGCGCTAGAAATCCCGTAACCACCACCAGGCAAACTTTGCACCCAGGCAACATTGGTTTGCATGGTGACGGCGCTGGCAGAAACAACCGAACCAAGGGCTAGGGCGATACTTCCTAATCCAAATGCTATTTTTGCAAGTGCCGTTTTAGACATGCTGCTTCCTTCTGTTGAGTGTTAGAAGAGCGCCGCCAACTAGCAAGAATGCGAACCCGAACCAAGCACCCCGAAGATCTACTCCGGTGTTGGCAAGTTCCTGGCCAAAGGTCAGAGAATTTGGAAGTCCCCAAATCTCAACACGGTTAGTCTGAGCACCATTAATCCAGTCAGACTCTTCTTGAAAACCCTGAGGGACCAAAACCAACTCGTAAGTTCCTGGGGCTAAATCTATTGAGAATTCGGTCAAGTAACCCGAAAGTACTAAACCGTTAGACGTCCGGTAGTAAGCATCTGGATTTGGACCGCTGGCTATCCCGCAGCCAAGAACATTCTCAGTCGGTCTTTCAGCATCAAAACTTCTATAGAGAATCAGTCCAGAATCAAATGCAGCCGGGCGATTCATCCCGTTGTCACCGTCGCTAAGTGCCTCAACAGTCCTGAAAGTGTAGTTGCCTGATTTGGTGACTGTAAATTCCTTGCTTGAATAAGGGTGTGCACCCGTTTCAAAGGCACATGCGCTGTTGTTCGCGATCAGTGTTTCTCCGTTACCGGTATCGTCCGTTGTCAGCGTGAATTTGGGAATGTTCAAATAATTTGGGCCGATTGTAAGCGTTTGCACAGATTGCACGGAACCAACGGGTAGAGGGCGGTTGCCAATTACTCGCAGTTCAATCATCTTTCCACTCAGCCAGTAGGTGCTTGTGATCGCTGCTGGCTGCGAGGTGAAATGCAATGTTGTGTTGGCGGCAACAGTTTCAATGTCTTCAATCCAAATTGGATTGCTAGCGTAGGTCGGGCTCGCGCAGTTTGACATTGAAATGGACCCTGAATCACCGACGTTGACGCTAAAAACCGTGGTTCCGGAGGCAAGGGTCGAACAGTCCACCGTGAAGTTTTGGACAGAAGCTTTCGCTGGCTCTATCGCTGTTGCAACGGTTACTAGAGAGATGAACAATATCGAGAAGGCCAGAAAAACGTTCTTTATAGGTAATGAAGGCAAGTCAATCCTTTGTTGTTTAGGCAAAGCCTAACTTTGGGAATTTTGCCTAAGGATGCTGGCGTTCGGGTATCCGTATGATCCAAATTAGCCTAAACTCTTGGAATGCTCGCGTTCCTACCAGGTCTTCTTACCGGTCTATCTTTGATCATCGCGATTGGCGCTCAGAACGCCTTCGTTATTCGTCAGGGTTTGACTCGCAAGTACGTGCTGATGGTCGTCCTGGTTTGTATGATCTCCGACTGGATACTTATGGCGGCCGGGGTTGCTGGTCTTGGAGCCCTGATCCTTCAGGTTGCTTGGCTGCTGGAAGTTTTGCGCTGGTTTGGTGTTGCCTACCTACTATGGTTCGCCTACGGCTCGATTCGTTCGGCTTTCAAAAACGATGCTCTGAAGGTTGAAGACAACCACTCTGGCACTCGCAAACAGGTTCTACTTTCGGTCTTGGCAATTACCTGGCTAAACCCACACGTTTACCTAGACACCGTGATTCTGGTTGGTTCCATTGCCAACACCTTCGGGGCCAATGCCTGGTTCTTTGGACTTGGCGCAATGGCGGGGAGCCTGGTTTGGTTCTTTGCCCTCGGCTACAGCGCAAAGGCGATGAGCGGGCTAATGTCGAAGCCGCTGTTCTGGAAGGTCCTAGACCTAGTGATCGCTGCGGTCATGATTTCTATCGCCGCAATGCTGGCGTTCTACAAGTTCAACTAGAGCGCTTGTTGCCGGCAGCGCCTGCCACAATCACCGATATCGCGATAAATGTGAGCACTACCCAGTACATGTTCACAACGCCGATTGCCTGACCAACGAAACCCAGCAGTGGAGGACCGACCAAGAATGCGGCGTAACCAAAGCTGGAAACCGCGGCAACCTTCTTGGCAGGGTTAGGTAGTTCGCCAGCTGCCGATAGGAATAGCGGGAAGGCGAGCGCAACGCCAGCACCCCAAAGACCAGCACCAAACCAAGCCGTGTAGATACTGAACTTGGCGATCAGTAAAAGTAGACCCAGAATTCCAAGCACCCCCGTTAGGCGCAGAGTGAATGCCTTGCCGTAGCGGTCGGTGAGTCCGCCGCCGAAGAAGCGAACCAGGGTCATGCTTCCAACCATGATGGCGTAGGCGATGCCGGCTGTGGTCGGAGTTGCTAGGTAGTCGTCCACCATACCGATTGCCAGCCAGTCGTTTCCAGCACCTTCGGCAATGGTCATTCCGAGAATTCCGACTCCGAGCAGAATTACAAGTTTTCCGAAGACCGGGCCAGACTTCTTTTCACCAGGCTCTTCGGCGTGAATGCCATGACCGGTTGGCAGATTTTTGACCGAGAAGATCGGCAACGCAAAACAGATAACCGCCAGAACTGCCATCTGCAGAACGATGCTGACGTAGTAGGAGATCGCCAGGGTTCCAAGAGCAGCACCCGTTAGCGAGCCGATTGAAAAGGCGGCGTGCATTTTCGGCATCGCCGATCGTCCTAGGCGCTTCTCAATTTCGGTGCCGTCGACGTTCATGCCCACATCAACCCAGCCAGCGCCGAAACCGGAGAGCAGACCGCCGATTACGAAGAGCAGCACTGAGCTTAGGCCAAGCGCGACAACCATGGCCAATGTTCCAACGAACCACAACACCAAACCGATGACGATACCGCGACGAGTTCCGCGATGAGCGATGAACTTACCAACCGCAATCAGTCCACTCATGGCACCGACAGCGAAGGACAAAAGAACAAGACCGAGCTGGCTCGTGGTTACACCAAGAATCGATCGAACCTCAGGAAGGCGAACCATCATCGAGGCTCCGGTGAGGCCTGCGGTCGTGAACAAAATCAGGATTGTTCGGTGCCAGCGTGCGAGGTTCACTGTATCTAGGGTGTGCATCCGTTCAGTCTACGCAGGGTAGATTGGCAGTGTGCAGAGGGTTACAACGGATGAACTATCAAGGGTGCTTGGCGCACTGCCAAGCGGGGTAAGGGTTCTAGCTTCTGGCAATTTTGCTACACCGAAGGCTTTGCTGGCACTCGCCGATGCCCACATGCCTGAGTTCAGACTTTTCATGCTTGGCGCTCAGGTGGGAATTCCAAACCGCGACGGCGTGATCTTCGAATCACCTTTCCTCGGTCCCGGAATGCGCCGTAGTCCTAGGTTGAATTACATTCCCTGTCGTCTGTCTTTGGTGCCGACCATGATCAAGGCTAGGTACCAGCCGGATGTTTTGCTGCTTCACACCTCGACGGTGCGAGACGGCAAGGTTTCGCTAGGTGTTGAGGTCAACATCCTGCCGGCGGCCATTGAAGCCACCAAGGCAAAGGGTGGCATCGTAATCGTTCAGGCGAATCCGCAGATGCCTTACACGTTCGGTGATGGCGAATTGAATCTGGACACTATTGATTACCTGGTTGAGGTCGACGAACAGCTCACCGAGGCTCCGGAGATTCCGCTATCGGCAACCTCGCTTGAAATCGGTGGGCGAATTGCGTCCAAAGTTTCAAATGGAGCGACCCTACAACTTGGCATCGGGGGAATTCCGAACGCGGTGATTGCGTCAATGCAAAAGCATGAGGGCCTACAGGTTTGGACCGAGATGTTCAGCGACGGAGTGCTGGGTCTGGTTCGCTCCGGCGCTGTAAACCCAGAATCTACACTCACCGCTTCGTTCCTGTTTGGTTCTCGCGAACTTTACGACTGGGTGAACCTGCAACCGCGGGTACACATGCGACGAACCGAGATCACCAATGATCCAGGGCTTATCTCGAAGCAGGCGCAGATGACTAGCATCAACGCCGCACTTCAGGTTGACCTTTACGACCAGGCGAATGCGTCCTACGTGAAAGGCCAACCATATTCCGGGTTCGGTGGCTCGACAGACTTCATCGTTGGCGCACTGCATTCACAAGGGGGCGCCTCGTTCATGGCGTTACCTTCTTGGCACGGTAAGAGCGAGAGTTCTAACATCGTGCACCGCCTAACCGAAACTGTGACCAGCTTCCAGCACAGCTACGTGGTCACCGAGCTGGGCATTGCCGAATGCTTCGGACGAAGTGCCAGCGAGCAGGCGATAAACCTGATCGAGAAGGCAGCCAACCCTAGCGCTCGCGATTACCTTCGCGAAGAGGCCTCGGCCGCGGGACTTATTTAGAGAGCCACTCTTGGTTCACGTTTGAACAAAGTGGTCAGTGAAATAGTGGCAGCAATGCAGAGCGCCGCCGCGGTGATCCAAGCGACGTAGTAGTCGCCCTGAGAATCACGAATCGCTCCGGCAAACCAGGCTGCGATGGCGGCTCCAATCATGTGGCTTGCGAATACCCAACCGTAGACGATTGGCGAGTTGGTGAGGCCGAAATACTTGCGACAAAGCTCGACGGTAGGCGGAACCGTGGCGATCCAGTCGAGCCCGTAGAAGACCACGAAGAACATGAGTGGCAGTTCCACATTCGGACCGAGGACGAACGGCACCGAGAGTAACGCTAGACCGCGAAGGCCGTAGTAGAACATCAACAGGATGATCGGATTCACACGATCGGTGAGCCAACCCGAGGCAATGGTTCCAATGAAGTCGAAGATTCCGACGACGGCTAGAAGCCCGGCCGCGAGAGTCACCGGCATTCCGTGATCATGAGCCGCTGGAATGAAGTGTGCCCCGATTAGCCCGTTGGTACTCCAACCACACACGAAAAAGGTGCCAGCGAGAATCCAGAACGGAACTTTCTTAGCGGCACCAAACAACACTCGGAAGTTGTCGCGCACGGTTAGAGCCGGCTTGGCGTCTTCCTTGATGTGTTCGGTCGCTCCAACGGGGAAGACCTTCACATCGCGCGGGTGTTCGCGGTAGACGATCCAGAAGATTGGGGCGATGGCTACTGCGAATGTCGAAACGACCAGGGCACCCGAGCGCCAACCAACGGTGTCGGTGAGGCTGGTAATGAACGGCAGGAAGATCAGCTGCCCAGTGGCATAAGCCGCGGAGAAGACACCGGTGATCAGGCTGCGGTGTTTGTGGAACCAGCGGTTGGCAACCATTGATGCGAAAACCAGCGCCAAACAGCCAGTACCAAAACCGACCATGACACCCCAGTAGAGGTAGAGCTGCCAAGCCTGGTTCATCCAGATGGTCAGACCTGAGCCTAGTGAAACCAAACCGAGAGCAAAGACGACTACGCGGCGAACTCCAAAGCGCTGCATGAGCGTTGCAGCGAACGGAGCGGTCAGTCCGTAGACCAGTAGATTTAGCGAGAGCGCGGCCGAGGTAAGCGAGCGGCTCCAGTGAAACTCAGTTTCGAGGGGAAGTAAGAATGGCGAAGTGGTTGAGCGGAAAGCGGCTGCGGCAAGCAGGGTTAGGAAGGTAACTCCGGCAACCCACCAACCGCGGTGAATTTTCACTAGGCCTTTGGCCCTTCCTTGATTGCCTTCTCATAGATGCGAATCATCTTCGCGGTGATCTGGCTTTGCAGAACAGACCAGTCGCCGGTGTCGATGGCTCGCTTTGACTCACCGGCACGGATGTCTTTAGCTGCTCGGCTCAATGTGCGAGCCATGTCATCAACGCTCGGGCTCTTGGAAAGCCAAACGTGCTCGGCTGGAAGTTCAGAAGCAATCTTCGGGTCGGCAACGAACACCGGAGTACCGACCGCGATCGACTCGTAAACGGTCATGCCCTGGGTCTCGAA
>JBEBAN010000046.1:0-7099 GCA_041158865.1 Actinomycetota bacterium | reverse complement strand
CCTCGATGTCGGCTCGTCGCATCCTGGGGCTGGAGTAGGTCCCAAGGGTTGGGCTGTTCGCCCATTAAAGCGGCACGCGAGCTGGGTTTAGAACGTCGTGAGACAGTTCGGTCTCTATCCTCTGCGCGCGCAGGAAATTTGAGAAGACCTATCCCTAGTACGAGAGGACCGGGATGGACGAACCTCTGGTGTGTCAGTTGTTCCGCCAGGAGCACCGCTGATTAGCTACGTTCGGAATAGATAACCGCTGAAAGCATCTAAGCGGGAAGCTAGCTTCAAGATGAGATTTCCATGACTTATGTCGAGAGGCCCGCAGCTAGATTACTGCGTTGATAGGCTGGATGTGGAAGACGGGACTAAAGACCGTCGGAGCTGACCAGTACTAATAGGCCGATTACTTGATAACACTTTTGCTTGCGTCCACTATGTGGTTCCCGAGGTATGGTCGGGAATCGCACACAAAATTAACGTTCGTGTCAACGATTCACATAACTCAATAGTGTTTCGGCGGCCATAGCGGTAGGGAAACGCCCGGTTACATTCCGAACCCGGAAGCTAAGACTACCAGCGCCGATGGTACTGCAAGGGGGACCTTGTGGGAGAGTAGGACACCGCCGGACTTAATTTAGCGAAAATGGCCACCTTTTTAGGTGGCCATTTTTGTTTTAACTGACATTTAGGAGTCATTTTGGCTGAAGATCGACGTCCAAGACGCGATTTCGAACCTCGTGATCGTCGTAATTCCGGCGATTCTCGTGGTCCTAAGAGCTTTGGCAAGCCTGGCAGCGACAAACCACGCCCGAAATGGGAAGAGCGTGTCGGTAGTCGCGAGGATTTCGCCAACAAACCTAAGTCACCGCTAGTTCCAGAGGCGATCACCGCCATGGATCTACCGATGCCGCTTCGCGCTCAGCTCAAGACTTTGACTGCTGAGAATGCCGAAGAAACCGCTCGCCACCTGGTCATGGTGCGCATGCTTGGCGAAACCGATCCGGAGCTCGCTCTGGCTCACGCTAAGGCTGCAGCATCACGCGCCGGTCGTATCGCGTTCATTCGCGAAACTCTTGGCGTAGTTGCATATGCGGCGGGTGAATACACTCTTGCTCTTCGCGAACTTCTGGCACACCGTCGTGCCACAGGTTCGAACGATCAGCTTCCTCTCATCGTCGATAGCGAGCGCGGTCTAGGACGTCCGCAGCGTGCCATCGATGAGGGAAAGGCCGTAGATCGCAGTAAATTAGAGGCTTCCGTACGTGTAAACCTTGCGATTGCTCTGTCTGGAGCACGCCTAGATCTAGGCCAAAACGAGCTTGCCCTGGTTGAGCTTGAGATCAAGGAACTCGACCCAGCGAAGGTTTTCGAGTATTCGGTTCCACTGTTTTGGGCATACTCTGACACCCTCCAAGAGCTCGGTCGCACTGCCGAGGCTAAGAAATGGGCGGATTTGGCCACTCGCGCAGAGGCGCACTTCTTTGCCGAACCTGAGGGTGAGCAAGAGGCAATTTCGATTCTCGAAGAGGTTGAACTTCCCGATGCCTAAGTCGCTCGTGTCCGGGTATGACTCTGTCTTGGCTGACCTCGATGGAGTGATTTACGAGGGCGGAAAGGCCATTGAGCACGCAGTTGATAGCATCAACATGCTTGCCGAGCAGGGAATCAAGGTTGGCTATGTGACCAACAATTCATCGCGTAAACCGGAGACCATTGCGTCTCAGATTGCCGATTATGGCATTTCAGTTTCACCAGATGACGTAGTTTCCAGCGGCCAAACAGGCGTGGAACTGCTATCCACTCTGGTACCTGCGGGATCCAAAGTCCTAGTGGTTGGCGGCGAAGGTCTACGTACCTACACCGAAGCCGGCGGTTTCGTCCTAGTAGGCGATTCAAGCGAGAAACCAGACGCTGTTATTCAGGGCTTTGCACCTGATGTGAGTTGGAAACACCTTTCCGAGGCTGCCTATTCGATTCAGAATGGCGCCAAATGGGTTGCCACCAACCAAGACTGGACCATTCCTCAGGAACGCGGACTTGCGCCTGGCAATGGGACCCTGGTTTCTGCCGTGCACACTGCCGTAGGTCAGCTTCCACTGGTTGCTGGCAAGCCTGAAGTTGCAATCTTTCAAACCGCAATCAAGCGGTTTGGCGTAAAGCGTCCACTATTTGTAGGAGATCGAATCGACACCGACATTCTCGGTGCCAATCGTGCCGGTATCGATAGCGCCTTGGTGCTGACCGGGGTTAGCGATGCCAAGGAACTTTTGTCTTCGCCAAAGGACTCCCACCCAATTTTTATTTTGGGCGACCTACGAGAACTGTTTACGCCCTATCAGGCACCGAAGGCGACCAAATTTGGCTACAAACTTCGCGATGCCGAGGTGGAGCTGCTCGAGCGAAAGGTTCGAGTAATTCACGGGGATCCGAAGAGCCTCGACGTGCTTCGCTGTGCTTGCGCGGTGATTTGGAACAGCGGCCTGGCCATCCATGCGCTGGATGTTCAGCCAGAGATATACGAATAGGCTAGAGGGGTTATGAATCAAGAAATCATCGAATCGGTAACTCGCGAACTAGCGAGAATTGCCGAGCTTCCAGTTGAGGAACAGCCTGCCGCCTATTCCGGCCTTCAGCAGCGCCTCCAGCAAGTACTCGATGGTAAGTCTTGGTCAGAATAGATTCCGAACTAGCGGCCAGAGGCCTTGCTAGATCCCGCTCCCACGCAGCAAACCTGGTTGACGCAGGTCGCGTGTTGGTTGATGGAAAGCCAGCCAGAAAGGCTTCGCAAAACGTTGCCGAGGACGCCAAACTAAAGGTAATCGAGGCAGTCGACTACGTCTCCCGAGCTGGGCACAAGCTTGCCGGCGCCTTGGATGAATTTGGAGCTCTCGACCTAGTTGGCAAGGTAGCGCTTGACGTAGGCGCCTCTACCGGCGGATTTACCGATGTTTGCCTCCGACGAGGTGCCAGTCATGTGATTGCGCTTGATGTTGGTCACGACCAGATTGCCGAGGAGTTTCGAGGTAACCCGAGGGTGTCGGTCATAGAAGGATTCAACGCGCGTGAGCTTTCGACTGAAACTCTTAGCGCCGCGCTTGGCACCGATTCCATTCCGGAGATCGAAATCGTCGTAGCCGACCTCTCATTTATCTCGCTCACCCTCGTGTTGGAGCGAATGGTTTCTGTGGCCCCCAAGGCCGATTACGTACTGCTAGTTAAGCCACAATTCGAGGCGGGTAAGGATTCACTCAACGCGCACGGAATCGTCACCGATCACCGACTTCGCTCCGCTGCTGTCGAGGGAGTTGCGGAATTCGGTGAAAAGTTGGGGCTGCGAGTTGTTGATGTCCTGCGCTCAAGCCTGCCAGGGACTCACGGCAACATTGAATATGTCCTGTGGATGAGTGCAACTCAAGGTGAATATCTATCAAAATGGAAACAAAGGATTGCCGAGATAGCGAAGGAGAGTAAATGAGTAGCCGATTTGTGCTGATCGTTTCCCACACTCGTCGTGATGAGGCTCGTGTCGCCGCCAGTCAGGCAGTCAACGGGCTGTTGGCTGCCGGTGTAACTCCAGTATTCCCAGCTCACGACCTTTCCGAGTTGGTGGGCGCGGGAGTCGAGTTCGCTGGCTCGGTCATGACCTTGGGGCACGGTGTAGAGGTTTCCGATCTTGAATTGGCAATGGTACTAGGCGGCGATGGCACCATATTGAAGGCAGCGGAATTAGTGCGTGAAGCATCCACCCCGCTGCTCGGTATCAACCTTGGGCACGTCGGGTTCTTGGCAGAGAGCGAAGCTGATGGCCTGGAGGATGCGGTTCGTCGCGTAGTTGCCAAGGATTACATCATCAAGGAGCGTCTGACTCTCGATGTTGCCGTGTTCGTTGACGGTTCGGAAGTTTTCAAGACCTGGGCTTTGAACGAAGCCACCATTGAGAAAAGTGCCACCGAAAAGATGCTGGAAGTGGTCATCGAAATCGATCACAAGCCACTGACCAGTTTTGGTTGTGATGGAGTCATCCTAGGCACGCCTACCGGTTCGACCGCGTATTCGTTTTCTGCCGGTGGTCCGGTGATTTGGCCATCCGTCGAAGCACTTACCGTGGTGCCGCTGAGTGCCCACGCTCTATTCGCGCGTCCACTTGTAGTTAGCCCAAGATCTGAGATCGCCGTTGAGGTATTGGCTCGAAGCGCCGGTGCCGGTGTGCTCTGGGCAGATGGTCGCCGCACCTGGCATCTACCACCTGGCGCCCGTGTAGAGGTTAGCCGCTCGGATGTTCCGGTTCGTCTGGCGCGATTCCGCCAGGGGCCGTTCACCGACCGATTGGTGAAGAAGTTCTCACTTCCAGTCGAAGGCTGGCGCGGTTCCTCACGAGGTAACTAATTGATCGAAGAAATCAAGATCCGCGACCTCGGTGTCATTAGCAGCGCCACTCTTTCCTTCGGTCCAGGGCTCAATGTTCTAACCGGTGAAACCGGTGCTGGTAAGACCATGGTGCTCACGGCACTTGGCCTTCTGCTAGGCGAACGCTCAGACAGCACTGCCATTCGTCAGGGTCAAGACCAGGCCTTTGTAGAGGGCCGCTGGTTCCTGCCGGAATCCAACCAGGTGGCAGAAGCCGTAGAGGCTGCCGGCGGTAGCGTCGATGGCAGAGAACTGCTGGTAAACCGTTCGGTCGGCCGTGACGGTCGAGCCCGCGCCTCGGTTGGTGGCGCTTCGGTACCAGTAGGAGTTTTGGCGGGGCTGGGCGAACAGCTGGTCGTGGTTCACGGTCAGTCCGACCAGATCCGGCTCAAGTCAGCGGCTGCGCAGCGTGAAGCACTCGACCGATTTGCTGGCCTTGGTTCTGCGCTCGCGGAATACAAGGACTCTTGGACGCAGTGGCGTGATGGTCAAACCAGGCTCGCCGAACTTAGAAGCCTTTCGGCAAATCGCGTTATCGAGGCCGAAGGGTTACGTACCGCCATCGAAGAACTGGATCGGCTGCAGCCGGTACGCGGCGAAGATACCGAGCTAGCAGAGATTGCCGAGCGCTTGACTCACAGCGAGGAACTGCGTGTCGCTGCATCAAACGCACACGAACTGCTTTCCAGCGAGGGATTCGACGACGATTCCGATGCCATTGCTCTGGTTGGTAAGGCTCGCAGAATTCTTGAACAGGCCTCGGCTCACGACCCAGAGTTAGGTCGCCAGGCCGAGGCTCTAAAAGAGCTCGGCTACCAACTTGGTGAAAGCGCTGCCGCACTAAGCGGTTATTTGGCGAGTGCCGAAGCCGGTAGCGCTGCCGAACTCGAACGAGTTCAGCAAAGACGCGCCGACCTAAGTACAGTCATGCGTAAGTACGGACCGACCTTGGACGAAGTTGTCGCATTCCACGAGAGCGCAGGTCGCAGACTCCTCGATCTAGACAGTTCGGATGAGCAAATCGAAGCGCTAGCAGTTCAGGTTTCGACTCTAGAGGCAGACCTACAGGCCAAGGCTGCAGAGTTGACGGGGAAGAGGCAGGAAGCCGCCGAGAAGCTGGCTGCTGCGGTCACAGCCGAACTGGCAGGTCTGGCAATGTCTGGAAGCAGCCTCGTGGTTGACGTAAAGCCAACTGGTGAGCTTGGTGCCTACGGCGCAGACCAAATCAGCATTCAACTGTCTGCCTATCCTGGCGCCGAACCTAGGCCTCTGGGCAAGGGTGCTTCAGGTGGTGAGCTCAGCCGTATCATGCTGGCCATCGAAGTTGTGTTGGCTAGCAGCCACCAGGCCCCGACTTTTATCTTCGATGAGGTTGACGCCGGTGTCGGCGGAGCGGCAGCCATCGAAGTTGGACGCAGGCTAGCCAATCTAGCTAAGTTTGCCCAGGTTATTGTAGTGACTCACCTCGGTCAGATCGCAGCCTTCGCGTCCAAGCACCTGCGAGTTTTGAAGACCGTGGACGATTCCTACACGGCATCCGACGTGGTTACCCTCGAAGACGAAGCCAGAATCGAAGAAATTGCGCGCATGCTCAGCGGTATGGGGGACAGCGACACGGCTAAAGCGAGCGCTCGCGAATTGGTCGAGCGGGCCTCAGCATTGATAAACTATTAATCCATGGCAGACACTTCAAACCATGGCAATGTACGTCACATATTCGTGACCGGAGGTGTCGCCTCCTCACTCGGAAAAGGGCTTACTGCCGCGAGTCTCGGAAATCTCTTAACAGCACGTGGTCTTCGCGTGGTCATGCAGAAGCTTGACCCATATCTAAACGTTGACCCAGGCACCATGAACCCGTTCCAGCACGGTGAAGTGTTCGTTACCGAGGACGGCGCCGAGACCGATCTAGACATCGGCCACTACGAACGTTTCCTAGACATCGAGTTGGCTCAGTCTGCCAACGTCACCACCGGCCAGATTTACTCGCGCGTTATTTCTCGTGAGCGTGCCGGTGAGTACCTTGGAGACACCGTCCAGGTAATTCCTCACATCACCGACGAAATCCAGCGTCGCATGCGTCTACAGGCTACCGAGTCGCCAACCCCGGACGTGATCATCACCGAAATTGGTGGAACCGTTGGTGACATTGAGTCGCAGCCATTCCTAGAGGCGGCTCGTCAGCTTCGTCACCAGGTTGGTCGTGACAACGTGTTTTTCGTTCACGTTTCGCTGGTTCCTTACATCGGTCCATCGGGTGAACTAAAGACTAAGCCAACCCAGCACTCGGTAGCGATGCTTCGCAGCCTCGGTATTCAGCCTGACGCAATTGTGCTTCGCAGCGACCGTGAGCTTCCTGAGGGAATCAAGAAGAAAATTGCCCTGATGTGCGACGTCGAGTACGAAGCGGTTATCAACGCAGCCGACGCTTCGAGCATCTACGACATCCCAACCGTGCTAAACAGCCAGGGCCTCGACTCCTACATTGCCAAGCGAATCTCGCTAAACGTGAAGGATGTTGACTGGTCTCGCTGGAATGCCGTCCTAGACGCCGTTCACAATCCAAAGCACGAAGTAAAGATCGCTCTGGTTGGTAAGTACATTGACCTACCAGACGCTTACCTTTCGGTCACCGAGGCGCTTCGTGCCGGTGCTTTCGCAAACCAGACCAAACTCAACATCAAGTGGGTGCCTTCCGACC
>JBEBAN010000045.1:0-7312 GCA_041158865.1 Actinomycetota bacterium | reverse complement strand
CTGATTCTTGCTCCAACCCGTGAGCTTGCAGACCAGATTGACCGCACCGTAAACGGCATCGCCCGTCCGGTTGGTTTCTACACCACCTGCATCTACGGAGGTGTTCCTCAGCGCAAGCAGGAGAACGCCATGAGCCGCGGTGTTGACATCGTTGTGGCAACTCCTGGTCGTTTGGAAGACCTAATGGCTCAGCGCATCATCGACCTTTCTGAGGTTGAGACCCTGATCGTTGACGAGGCTGACCACATGTCTGAGCTTGGCTTCATCGAGCCGGTTCGCCGCATCATGGCTGCCGTTTCGGATGACTGCCAGAAGCTACTCTTCTCGGCAACTCTAGACAAGGCTGTGCAGTCGCTAGTGGACGCTTACCTCCCAGCACCTTTCGTTTACGAAGTGCCTGAAGAGGACGAAGACCACTCGAACATTACTCACCGCGTGCTTGTTTGCGATGACGAAGACCGTTCGGCTGTTCTACTTCGCCTGGTTCAAGGATTCGGTAAGTCGCTGATCTTCACCCGTACCAAGATGACCGCAGAGCGTTTGTCGGAGTCGCTAACCGAGGCCGGCGTCCCAGCTGCTCGTCTGCACGGTGACCTAAACCAGGGTCAGCGTAACCGCAACCTAGAGCGTTTCACCAACGGTTCTTGCCGTGTTCTTGTTGCCACCGACGTTGCCGCTCGCGGTATTCACGTGGACGACGTCACCCTGGTTATCCAGGTTGACCCACCTCAGGAATACAAGACCTACCTTCACCGTGCTGGCCGAACTGGCCGTGCCGGCAAGGAAGGTACCGTGGTTACCCTGATTCACCGCAGCAAGCGTCGTCGTTTGGAAGACCTCCTTCGTCGCGCTGACCGAGACGGAATCTTCTCAGACGTTCGCCCGTCGAACGCCCTGCTTGAAGAATTAGCCGGCCCAATCGCACCTCCTCCTGCGGCTCAGTCGCTGGACTTCGGTGACTCGGGTCGCGGTGGTTCCGGTGGCGGTCGCGGTCGTGGTGATCGTGATGGCGGACGCTCGGGCGGACGCTCGGGTGGCCGTGGCGGAGACCGCAGTGGCTATGGTCGCTCGGAAGCTAACGGTGGCCGTGGTCGTCGTGACTTCGGAGATCGTCCACGTCGCAGAGACTAATACATAGACTTTTCGTCTTATCTTTACAGTGTCAAGATATGGGTAAACTGAACCCATGTCTGACATTGTGAAAAGCCGGAAACGCCGAGCCTCTTTTGAGGATCTGCTGCTCGCGGGAATTTCCGAAATTGCGGACAAGGGTATCGATCACGTAAGTGTCTCTGATGTTGCAACCGCATCTTCGGTGTCTAGGCCAACGTTTTACACATACTTCGGCGACATCCCTGGCTTCTTTGCCGAAATTTGGCTTCACCACGGACGTGCTTGGCTCGAGGCGCAGGTTAGCGACAAGTCTGAAATACAACCAGATCTAGATCAGGCGCTGTTAGAAATCTTTGCCGCCAGCCGCCGCATGCCTGAAGTCTTTGAAGTGGTCCAGCCGGATTTTGAGAAATGGTGGCGAGAGAAAGTTGGGCATGACCAGCTAGAGGGTAACAAGTTGGTCTGGAAGCTTGGTTTCCACCTCGGCTACCGCTTGGCGTCAAAGGTTTCACACCGAGTGAAGCTTGGTCTACCGGTAGTTCAAATACTCGATTATCCGAAAGATGTCTTAACCCTGCCCTTGATGGCTGGGCTTTCCGAATCGACTGTCGCTGAATTCGGTCACTTGCCTGGCCTTCGCATCAGTGATGACTCGGTTGAGAGCATTCTTACCAAAGCCGCAGTAGAGGTAGTTGCTAGCGCGGGTGTTGCGGCAACTTCTATGACTCGAGTAGCCAGACGAGCCCGTGTGTCAACCGGTTCGCTTTACCCGCGCTTTAAGTCGGCGGACCAACTGATCGAGCGCTCTTTCGAAGTGGCGATTCAAAACATTGTTGCGGCAAATGTGGAGACGGTGAAATCCGAGGGAATCGGACCGGATCAATACGCGATGACAATCAACTCCGGATTTGGTGAAAACCGCAAGACCTGGCGAAACTTTAGAACCGAGATGCATCTCGAAGCAGCGCACAATAAGAAACTCGCTGGTTACATGGAAGCCGGCTTCGAAGAGACCGCTAGATTCCTCGAGGATAACTTTGTAGCCTTTGGGTCTCCTAGAGAATTTGCTGCGGCTATGGCATGGTTCCTGCATTCACATGCGATCGGGACGTCGATGATTTTCAACCAGGTGCCAGAGATTGCCAACTACGACAATCGCGTGATGACCAGGTGGATTATTTCCCAGTTGCCAAAGGTGTAGGACTTCGTCTAAACTGTAGGAAGCCAAAGACCGTCGGTTTTGGAAATCCGCAAGGAAATTCAACGAAGGCCCGCATGAAGCGGCATCCCACGCAGGTGTATGAAGAAACTTTTCACTTTGTGAATTTTTGCTCCGTGCCACTTGCGCATGGAGCTTTTTTATTTGGGTCTGGGGCTACCGACAAAAGAAAACAAGGAGTGCCATGGCGAACAAGGAAGCTAGCGTCGCCGAGCTTACTGATCTATTCAAGAGCTCGAACGCCGTATTGCTAACCGAGTACCGCGGACTCACTGTTGCTCAGCTCAAGGAGCTACGCAAGAGCATCAGCGGGAACGCAACCTACGCCGTGGCAAAGAACACGCTAATCAAGATCGCAGCTGCAAACGCTGGCGTGACCGCATTTGACGGTCAGCTAGCCGGACCAACCGCGATGACTTTCGTTTCCGGTGACGTTGTTACCGTAGCGAAGGCAATGCGTGACTTTGCCAAGGCAAATCCTCTACTAGTGGTCAAGAGCGGTGTCATGGATGGCGTTGCACTTACTGCTGATGAGGTTAAGAAGCTTGCTGACCTCGAAACCCGTGAAGTTCTACTGGCAAAGGCCGCTGGAATGTTCAAGGCTTCGATGTACAAGGCTGCTTACGTATTCAACGCTCCTCTTGCCCAGGCGGTACGTACCGTCGACGCACTACGTGCGAAGCAAGACGCGTAAGAACACACCAAAAACCAAAAGCTTATAAAGCAAAAACACAAGGAGAAACAAAATGGCAAAGCTGACCACTGACCAGCTCATTGATGCATTCAAGGAGCTATCACTAATCGAGCTAAGCGACTTCGTTAAGAAGTTCGAAGAGGTATTCGAAGTTACCGCTGCTGCACCTGTTGCAGTTGCAGCTGCTGCACCTGCTGGTGGCGCTGCTGGTGGCGACGCTGCAGAAGAGAAGGACTCGTTCGACGTAGTTCTAGAGTCTGCTGGCGACCAGAAGATCGCAGTTATCAAGGAAGTTCGCGCACTGACCAACCTAGGTCTAGGCGAGGCTAAGGCTGTTGTTGACGGCGCTCCTGCAACCGTTCTAGAGGGTGCAAACAAGGAGACCGCTGAGAAGGCAAAGGCTGCTCTTGAGGGCGCTGGTGCAAAGGTTACCCTTAAGTAATCTCTGTAACATTGTGAAACCCGCTCGGGAAACCGAGCGGGTTTTCGCTTTAATGAAGTCATGGGTAAACAGGTAATCATCCTTCACGGCTGGCGCAATCGCAGATGGGAAGGGCACTGGCAGCGTCTGGCTGCAGCTGCCCTGCGTAAGGCTGGACACCAAGTGCATTACCCGCAACTGCCGTCTCCGGATGAACCACGTTACGAAGACTGGGCCGAAGTTGTTTTGACCGAGTTGGCTCTGGCTCGTGAGGCCAATCAGGGTGAAGAGATTGTGATTCTGGCTCACTCGCTAGGTTGCGTAACCTGGTTGAAGTTGGTGGCGGACGGCCTTGTCACTGCTCCGGTTGATCGTGTTCTATTGGTAGCACCAGCAGACCCGAAGTTGGTCAGTGACCTTTCCGGCTATCCGCTTGAGGTGTCAGGACTCGGTGAGAAGCTGGCTGCTGTAGCGGGAGAGACTCTCGCGGTTGGTTCCGATGGCGATGAGTGGATTCCAAACGGTATCGAGGAGACTTACGGAAAGCCGTTCGGTTTGCCGTTCGTAATCGTGCGGGGTGCCAAGCACTTCTCGCTTGCCGATGGTTGGGGCGAGTGGGCAGGGGTCATCAATTGGGTGAACGACCCTACTAGCGACCTTTCAATTCGGTAGGTAGGCTGTAGTTACACTCCCGATTTGCCCCACGGAGTAAACCTAGGTTAGGTATAAACCATCATGAGGATCCTTCTTGTAGGAGCCGGAGGCGTAGGAAACGCCATCGCAAAAATCGCAGCAACCCGTAATTTCTTTGAGCAGATTGTCGTCGCCGACTATAACCAACAGCGCGCCGACGACGTGATCGAGTGGATTCGTAATCGTCACGGCGACGAGGTGGCGTCCAAGTTCGTATCGACCAAGATCGATGCTTCGAGCGCGGCTGCAATCACCGACGCCTGTCGCGAGCAGGGAATCACCCACGTACTAAACGCGGTCGAGCCGAAGTTCGTGCCAACCATTTTCTCGGGAGCGTTCTCGGCCGGTGTTCACTACATGGACATGGCGATGAGCCTTTCGGAAGCACACCCAACCGACCCGTTCCACAAGCCAGGCATCAAGCTCGGCGATACTCAGTTCGACTTGAGCGAGCAGTGGGAACGCGCTGGTCTATTGGCGCTGGTCGGTGTTGGAGTTGAGCCTGGACTCTCGAACGTCTTTGCACGCTACGCGCAGGACCATCTGTTCGAAGAGATTGACGAAGTTTCGGTCAAGGACGGAAGCAACCTGGTTGTTACCGATGAAGACGGGAACGAGATTTTCGCCCCTTCGTTCTCGATCTGGACCACCATTGAGGAATGCCTAAACCCTCCTGTGCTGTGGAGCAAGGACAAGGGTTTCTACACCACAAAGCCGTTCAGTGAACCGGAAATCTTCGAGTTCCCTGAAGGCATCGGTGCGGTTGAATGTGTGAACGTTGAGCATGAGGAAGTCACCATGCTTCCTGCAGTAATCAAGGCGAACAAGTTCAGCTTCAAGTACGGATTGGGTAACCAGTTCATCGGAATCCTGAAGACCCTGCACGAGCTGGGATTAGATTCCACCAAGCCGGTACGCGTTCGTTCGCCGCAGGGTCTTGTGGATGTTTCGCCTCGCGACGTCGTTGCCGCAGTTCTTCCAGACCCAGCCACAATCGGTCCGCGTATGAGTGGTAAGACCTGTGCTGGTGTTCTTGTGACCGGTAAGGACCACGACGGCAAACTTCGTGCCACCTACCTGTACCACGTGATCGATAACGCTTGGACCATGGAGAACTACGAGTGTCAGGCTGTGGTTTGGCAGACCGCGTTCAACCCGCTAATTGCTCTGGAGCTTCTGGCCAACGGAACTTGGAAGGGTGAGGGAGTTCTCGGACCCGAGAGTTTTGACGCCAAGCCGTTCCTCGACCTGATGAGTTCTTCGACCGGCTACCAGCAGCGCTGGGTTGCACAGGAGCGCCTACCGGCTCAGCCGCTGGCTCTTCCTGAATCGCTTATCTAATAAATTTGACGCGGCCCTGGGAGACCAGTGCGCCGAAGATGATTACGAGCCCGCCAACGAACTCGTACCAGTTCAGTTTTTCGCTTAGCAACAGCATGCCCAAAATCACGGCGACAACCGGCTGCACGATTGTGACCGAGCTGGCGATAGTGCTGCCGGCCTGCTCAATCACTCGGTAGTAGAGGATGTAGGCAACGCCAGTGCCCACCACGCCTAGGGTGATTATTGAACCTAGGACGGCCCAGTCCAATGCACCTGTGCTAAGCGGGCCGGCGAGGTAGAACGGCAGAGTCAACACGCTCGCGGTAAGCAACTGCATCGAAACCGCAACCGTGTTTGGAAGGCCCAGAGGGCTCACGTATTTGCGGATGTACGGGCTACCGAAGCCGTAGCAGACGGTTGCCAAGAGAAGTGCGATGACGGAGAGCGGGTCATTTTCTCCGAAGCCGTTCCAGATACCAAGCAGCACGAGTGTGCCCACGATTCCTACGCTTAGGCCGATGATCTGAACGCGGGTTGGGGTTTGATCGCGGAAGGCGAGCAAAATGATCAGCACGGTCATGACCGGGGTTGCGGCGTTAATCATGCCGGCCAGGCCGGAGGCAATCTTGAGCTCCCCGAAGGCAAAGAGCGTGAACGGGATTGCGCTCATGAAGATACCGGCGATGGTGGTGTGGAACCAAGCCTTGCGAGTACTTGGGTACTTGTGTCCCTGAAGCTTCACGACGACGAAAAGTGCCACGGCACCTAGAGCCATGCGCCAGAAGGCTACACCAATCGGCGGAATCGACTTGCCGGCTACCGCGATAAACAGGAAGCTCGCACCCCAAATCAAGCTCAGGATTGAAAAGTCGAGGGGCCAAGTCTGTTTCTTGCTCACTCCCTAAGCCTAGACCTGCGAGCGATAATCGAAGTATGAGTTTGATAGTTAGTCCGCGTGTGGTGAAGTTGACCACTCGCACGGAGGTGGACATCAAACGTTCGTTCCCGCAGCCAGCACTTCGACGCATTGGCGCTTGGGTTTTCCTTGACCACTTCGGCCCAACCCCTCAGGTTGATGGCATGGTTGTGGCTCAGCACCCTCACACCGGCCTCCAGACCGTGACCTGGCCGTTCGCCGGTCATGTGGAACACCGCGACAGTGTTGGTTCGATTCGGGTGCTCAACCCTGGCGAACTAAACCTGATGACCGCGGGCAAGGGTATCTCTCACAGCGAGATCAGCCTGCCCACCTCTCACTCGCTTCATGCCGCGCAACTCTGGCTAGCTCTTCCAGAAAGCGCTCGCGGGATTGATCCGTTCTTTGAACACCACGATGACCTGCCGATTTTGGAGGCTGGGGCAAATTCCGGAACGGTGTTCATCGGCTCATTTGCAGGGCAAAATTCGCCCGCAAAGGTTTTCACTCCGTTGGTCGGCGCCGAACTCAGGGTCGATGGTGATTGGGACTTGCCACTAGGGCCTGACTTCGAACACGGCATCCTCGCGGTTTCGGGTGAGCTATTTGTAAATGGTGAGTCACTTGCCGTCGATGATTTGGTTTATCTAGAACCTGGCGAGAGCGCCTCGATTTCTGGAAACGGCGTTGCTCTGTTGCTGGGCGGAGAGCCGTTCAAGGAACATATCGTGATGTGGTGGAACTTCATTGCCCGCTCGCACGCCGAGATCGTGCAGATGCGTGAGGCTTGGAATGCGCAAGGCCCCGATTGGGAGCCGTTCGAAGATCGAATCGGTGGTTGGATCCCGGCGCCTGAACTGCCGAACGTGGAGTTGCGTCCTAGGGCTTGAGAGTAGTGGCTCGATTCGCCGCTTCAATAAGTGCCGAGACTCC
>JBEBAN010000044.1:0-7540 GCA_041158865.1 Actinomycetota bacterium | reverse complement strand
CTTCAACCATGTGAACCGGTATACGAATGGTTCGGGCTTGGTCGGCCATCGCACGGGTAATTGCCTGACGAATCCACCAGGTTGCGTAGGTTGAGAACTTGTAACCCTTGGTGTAGTCAAATTTCTCCACCGCACGGATCAGGCCCAAGTTTCCCTCTTGGATCAGGTCAAGGAACTGCATGCCTCGGCCGGTGTAACGCTTGGCAAGGCTAACCACAAGACGAAGATTGGCTTCGAGGAGGTGACTCTTGGCACGCTCGCCATCCTTCTTCACTCGGTTTAGGTCGTACTGCATTTCCTTCGAGAACTTGGCCTTAGGATCGGCAAGTTTTTCGGCGGCGTAAAGACCAGCCTCAATGCGCTTTGCGAGTTCAACCTCGAGCTCTGCGTTTAGAAGCGCAACCTTACCGATCTGCTTCAGGTAGTCCTTGACCGGGTCAGCGGTCGCACCATTGATGGCTGCGGTCTGAACCGGAATGTCGTTCTCTTCCTTGTTGCTTAGAACGAAACCACCACCGGCTTCAACAAGCTTTTCTTTTTCCTTAGCCGATGGGTCTAGACCAGAGTCATCGTCGGTTGTCTCGTCTTCGATCTCGGTTACGTCAACTTCGGCGGCTGCGTCCTTGACGATGTCTTCTACCGAGTCAAGTGGCTCGTCGTCATCCTCTAGCTCTTCGTCGTCCTCGTCCATGCCCTTAGGCAACTTGCCAGCCTTACCCTTGGCAACCTTGGTTGCTTTGGCAGGCTTCGGCGCTGGTCCGGTGCTCTTTACTGCTTTGGCAGGCTTTGCGACTTTCTCGGCGACAGGCGCTTCCGCCTTCTTGGTCTTTGCTGCAGGCTTCGCTGCAGGAGCAGCCCCCTTCGCCTTCTTCTCTACGGCTGGCTTTTCAGTTTTCTTAGCAGGAGCAGCCTTAGCCACAGGAGCGGCCTTCTTAGGAGCAGCAGCCTTCTTTACAGGTTCTAACTTCTTTACAGCTGGAGCCTTCGTCTTTGGTTCAGCCTTCTTAGCGGCAGGTTTTGGCGCCTCGGTCTTCTTAGGTGCCGCCTTAGCCGCAGGAGCGGTCTTCTTTGGAGCGGTCGCTGTGGCAGGCTTCTTCACTGCAGGTGCTTTGGCAGGGGTGGAACTCTTCTTTGCAGGGGTGGTCTTGCTAATGGTGCTGGTTTCCTTTGCTTCTGTCTTTGCCGCCGGAGCTTGTGGCTCCTGTTTGCCCGATCCAAACAATCCCTTCAAAAAGGATTGCTTCTTGGCTGGCCCCTGGCCGTTCGCTTTGTCGTTCCCCAACTGGACTCATCTCACTAGTAGGTTGGCCACCCGTATACCGAGCAGTACAAGGACCCATGTCAAATCCGAAAACTCGAAAAGACTGGGTCCACTTCAATTATGCCACCGCTACCCTGACAAAATACGCAGGACGCCGCCATTGCCATAAACAAAATTGCTAGTAAATTTATTGCCTAAATCGAATCTTCTGGGTTATTTCGTCGACGATTAGCCAGGTAGTCCTCGAGTTCGGCTGCGAGCTCTTCGGCGTCCGGTTCGGAACTCTTTGGTGGCGTGACCACCGCACCGAAGGTTTCGGCTCGCTGTGACTTGTACCCCTGTTCCAAGTTGGCAACCAAAGTCGCCAGCTCGGAGTTCTCCTCGAGCTTTTTGGAAAGTCGCTCGATGAACTTTTTACCTTCGTCACGTAGATGATCAGTTGGGAAAACCAGCGAGGTTGCCGCGGTGAGCAACTCGAACCCACTAACGGCTGCGATCGGGTAATCGGATTCATTTAGGTAGTGCGGAACGAGCAGCACAAACCCGGTCACCGGTAAACCGATTTCGGAAAGTCGATACTCCAGCAAATGCACGATGTTGCCAGGCACGCCGGTCTCTGGGCGCCACTCCGAGAAACGCTCGATTAGGTCTTTGCGGTTTCCGCTGACGGTGACACCAACCGGACGAGTGTGAGGAATCGGGAACGGAATCGAGTGCACCCAGGTGAAGTCAACAACAGCATAGATTTCGATGATCTCTTCGATGGCGTCGGCAAACGCTTCCCATTTGAAGTCTGGTTCGTATCCTTGTAGGAACAGGAATGGAATTCCCGCTTCATCACGGACCAGGTAAACCCCCAGCAATGGTGGCTCGTATGAAGAAAGGTGGTCCTTTTCGAAATACATCGACGGACGACGCGAACGGTAGTCGAGCAGCTCATCATTGTCGAAGCGGATGACGAGTTCCGCATCGAGGCGATTAAGGATGTTGTGAGTCATCTGCTCGATGACTGAACCGGCATCGGTGAAACCGTTGATGCTGGCGATCATGCGAAGACCAAACGGCACCTCTACCTGAGGATTTACTACATCAAAAAGTCCGTAACCGTTCACGCTAAACATTTTACTTTCGCTAGGCTGAAGAACATGAGTACTCCAAAGTTGACTGTCGTAAACAAGTTCACCTCGTTTAACAAGAACAGCGTCTATGTGATTCCCGTAACCAAGAAAGCAGAGAAGCTTGTTCTTGGAACCACCGGCATCGAAACTTCTTCCCTAGCCAAGCTGGATCTAGCCAACGTTGGTGCCAGCGCAAACCTAGAGAGCGTTGTACGGGTCCCTGGCCCTGAGGGTGCAACCTATGCCCTGATGGGCGTTGGCTCCAAGCCCCTCACCATCGACGACCTTCGCAACCTCGGCGGCGCCGCGGTTCGTGCACTTGCTTCGTTTAAGGACATCGTCCTAGGTTTTGAAACTGCCGATGCAGTTGAGGCTGCCGCAGTTCTCGAGGGAGCAACGCTCGGTGGCTACACCCACACCAAGTACAAGGGCCTACTCAAGGGCGCCGAATCAAAGGTTCAGAGCGTCACCTTGATTTCGGCTCACAAGCCTTCGACTGCTGCCCTAAACCAGATTTCGGTGGTTGCAGACAGCGTCAACCTAACTCGTGACCTAGTGAACATGCCGGCACTCGACCTCTACCCAGAGTCACTTGCGAAGTTCGTAACCAACGCGGCCAAGGGGTCTGGCGTTTCGGTTCAGGTTTGGGGCGAAGACCGCCTGGCCAAAGAAGGCCTGGGCGGAATCCTTGGCGTAGGTCAGGGCTCATCCCGTGGTCCTCGCCTCGTGAAGATGGAGTATAAGCCGAAGGTTGCCAAGAAGCACCTTGCCTTGGTTGGTAAGGGCATCACCTTCGACACTGGAGGTCTTTCGCTGAAGCCTGCCGCTTCGATGCTTGGCATGAACTTCGACATGACCGGAGCAGCGAGCGTTGCAGCCGCGACCATCGCGATTGCCAAGCTACAGCTTCCGATCAAGGTGACCACTTGGCTTTGCATCGCAGAGAACATGCCGAGCGGAACCGCTCAGCGCCCTAACGATGTCATCAAGGCGCGTAATGGCATGACCATCGAAGTTTTGAACACCGATGCCGAAGGTCGTCTGGTTCTAGCTGATGGACTTTCGCTAGCAACCGAAGCCAAGCCCGACTACATCGTTGACATTGCCACCCTGACCGGTGCAGTTGAGATTGCACTTGGTAAGCGTTATGCGGGTCTGATGGGTGACCAGGAGGCCGTAGATGCTGTGAAGGCCGCCGCCGAGGCTTCCGGCGAACTGGTTTGGCAGCTACCGCTAGACAAGTCACTTCGTTCGCTACTTGATTCAGACATCGCCGACATCGCCAACGTCAAGATGGGTAACACCGCAGGTGGAACCATCATCGGCGGACTATTCCTTCAGGAGTTCATTGGCAACCGAGCCAAGGGCGAGACCGACAAGATCAAGTGGGCCCACCTTGACATCGCTGCTACAGCACACAACGCGGGTTCTGCATACGGAGTCGTTCCAAAGGGGGCAACTGGTTCACATGTTCGCACTTTGGTAGCCCTCGCCAAGCACATTGGCTAGTAAACTCGTTAAACGAATCCCTACCCTCAATTAGGAGTAAATGTGGCTGACCACAATTTCGACGTCGTTATTCTCGGAGGCGGAAGTGGCGGTTACGCTGCAGCACTTCGCTCGGCACAGCTCGGTAAGAGCGTTGCACTGATTGAGAAGGACAAGCTAGGTGGCACCTGTCTACACCGCGGCTGTATCCCAACCAAGGCGCTTCTACACTCGGCTGAAGTTGCCGATGTAACCAAGGAAGCCGCGCAGTTCGGTGTTGTTGCCCAGTTCGGTTCGATCGACATGAACCAGGTAAACAAGTACCGCGACGGCATCATCGACCGCCTATTCAAGGGTCTAACCGGTCTGGTTTCCTCTAAGAACGTAAACGTGATCAACGGCGAAGGACGCCTAACCGGTCCTCGCACCGTAACCGTAAACGGCGACAACTACACCGGAACCGACGTCATCTTGGCTTCAGGTTCATACAGCCGTAGCCTGCCTGGTCTAGAAATCGGTGGTCGCGTAATCACTTCCGAGCACGCACTTCAGCTTGATTTCGTTCCAAACAAGGTCATCGTTCTCGGTGGTGGCGTTATCGGTGTTGAGTTCGCTTCGATCTGGAAGTCATTCGGCGCTGAGGTGACCATCGTTGAGGGTCTTCCTTCGCTAGTTCCTAACGAGGATGCTGCAATTTCGAAGGCTCTAGAGCGCGCATTCCGCAAGCGTGGCATCGACTTCAAGGTCGGCGTTCGCTTCTCCGGCGTTGAGCAGCATGACAGCGGAGTGATTGTCTCGCTTGAAGACGGCACCCGCCTTGAGGCAGACCTAATGCTAGTTGCCGTAGGACGTGGCCCAAACACCGCTGGTCTCGGCTACGAAGAGCAGGGTGTCTCGATGGACCGTGGCTTCGTTCTCACCAACGAGCGCCTACAGACCAACCTTCCAAACGTCTACGCTGCGGGCGACATCGTCCCTGGTCTTCAGCTAGCCCACCGTGGTTTCCAGCAGGGTATCTTCATCGCCGAGCAGATTGCTGGACTAAACCCAGCCATCATCGACGAGACCGGTATCCCTAAGGTGACCTACTGTGAGCCTGAAATCGCCAGCGTTGGTCTAACCGAGGCCAAGGCCAAGGAGATTCACGGCGAAGGCAACGTTTCGACCTATGAGTACAACTTGGGTGGAAACGGTAAGAGCCAGATCCTTGGAACCGCTGGTTTCATCAAGCTAATCCGTAAGAACAACGGTCCAGTTATCGGTGTTCACATGATCGGTTCTCGCGTTGGCGAGCAGATCGGCGAAGCACAGCTAATCGTGAACTGGGAAGCATTCCCAGAGGACGTAGCCTCGCTAATCCACGCACACCCAACCATGAACGAAGCCATCGGCGAGGCTCACCTAGCTCTTGCCGGCAAGCCACTTCACGCACACGCCTAAGATTTAAGAAAGATCCCACAAGGAGCAAATAATGAGCGACAACGTATTACTACCAGCGCTTGGTGAAAGCGTTACCGAGGGAACCGTTACCCGTTGGCTAAAGAAGGTTGGCGACACCGTTGCCGTCGACGAGCCTCTGGTAGAGGTTTCGACCGACAAGGTTGACACCGAAATTCCTTCGCCTTTCGCAGGTGTACTTGAGCAGATCCTGGTTCAGGAAGACGAAACCGCTCAGGTTGGCGCAGCCCTAGCCGTAATCGGTTCGGGCGCTGGCGCAGCTGCTCCGGTTGCAGAGGCTCCAGCTCCAGTTGCTGTTCCGGCTCCGGTAGCAGAGCCAGAGGTTGCACCTGCACCTGTGTTCACGCCTCCTCCAGCACCTGTTGCAGCTCCGGCTCCAGTTGTTGCACCTGTTGCAGCTCCAGCACCTGTTGCCGCTGCACCTGCCAGCGACGCAAACTACGTGACTCCGCTGGTTCGCAAGATCGCCTCGGAGAATGGCATTGACCTTGGTACTGTCACCGGTACCGGTGTTGGTGGCCGCATTCGCCGCGAAGACATCGAAGCCGCAGCAACGGGCTCAATCCCTGTGGTTGCAGCAGCTCCGGTAGCTGCACCTGCTCCAGTTGTGGCAGCTCCAGCTGTTCAGATTTCCGCACTTCGCGGACAGACCGAGCCGATGTCACGCCTACGCAAGGTTCTAGCCGAGCGCGCAGTTGCATCGATGCAGGCTAGCGCTCAGCTAACCACTGTCGTAGAGGTAGATGTAACTCGCATCGCACAGCTTCGCCAGCGCGTGCAGGCTGACTTCACTGCAAAGACCGGCGTCAAGCTAAATTTCATGCCTTTCTTCACCCTGGCAGCAGCCGAGGCACTGAAGGCTCACCCGAAGCTGAACGCTTCGATCGAGGGTGACAGCATCGTTTACCACCCAACCGAGAACATCAGCTTCGCGGTTGACAGCGAGCGTGGCCTATTGACTCCGGTTATCCGTGAGGCAGGCAACCTGAACCTTGCTCAGATCGCATCGCAGATTGCCGACCTAGCAGCACGTACCCGCAGCAATCAGCTAAAGCCAGACGAGCTCGGTGGTGGTACCTTCACCCTGACCAACACTGGTTCGCGTGGTGCGCTATTCGACACCCCGGTTGTCTTCCTGCCACAGGTTGCCATCCTCGGTACCGGTATCGTCAGCAAGCGTGCTGTTGTTGTAACCGACGAGAACGGCAACGACTCGATCGCAATCCGTTCGATGGTTTACCTAGCACTCTCGTACGACCACCGTTTGGTCGACGGAGCGGACGCCAGCCGTTTCCTAGTTGATGTCAAGGCTCGACTAGAGAACGCAGCATTCGAGGGCAACCTAGGAATCTAGTTTTCCGACCTTCAGTACACGCTCGAGTCCTTTGGATTCGAGCGTGTATTTGTATCTGACCCCTTTACAGGTCAGCACCCCAGAGGTAATGCCGCCAAAACTTTCGGCCTTATTGAATTCGATGTCCGGCGCTTCGGTATCCCCAGACACAACCTGCTTCAACCTGGCTAACGCGCAGGTATCTGCCTTCACTGTGGGTTGATGTGTTGTTTTTGTTTGAGTCGCCTTTATAGGAAAAATGAACGAAATTACGATCACAGCCACTCCGGCAAGCAGAGACACTTGCTTAGGCCACCTTGATTTTTGCTTTTGTGCCCTAGGTTTCAAAAGTTCCAAGAAAGAATGCAGTTCGGCGTGAATCAGTAATGTCGGTCTCTTGAGCGTTAGAACCTCTGGTGTCATTCCAGCCAAGGTAGCCCGCTTCCAAACCAGCGGCCAGGCCTTCGCAAGCGGTCCGAAGTGAATTTCCAGACCGATTGGTTTTACACGGATGAACATTCCAGATCGGAAGACCGTTTTGGTGTATTGAGGAGAAGAGACGTGAGCACCCATTCGCCTATCCTTTTTCATCTACATAGTTGAAATAACGCGATTCCCCAAATTGTTAGCAACTGCGAGCGAAATAGAATTGACCAGTGCCTGAATTCATAACCGTAGGATTAGCCCCGAACTTCGTTGGCTACAACGAAGGCTGGGACATTCAGCGCGAGATTCACGCCGAGGTTTCTTCCGGCCTTAGACCAAACACAGTACTGCTACTGGAACACTCCCCTGTTTACACAGCTGGAAAACGCACCGACGACATTGAACTTCCAAAAGACGGAACGCCGGTAATCGAGGTCGACCGCGGCGGCAAGATTA
>JBEBAN010000043.1:0-8141 GCA_041158865.1 Actinomycetota bacterium | reverse complement strand
CAGCTCCTTGTGAAAGTGCCTGCGTACTCGGCATCAACCAGCCCGCGGTAACCATCAAGGAAATCGAAGTTTCCATCATCGAAGAAGCCTTTGCGCGCAATCTAGTACATCCTCACGCTCCAGAACGTCTGACCGGTAAAACCGTTGCTGTGGTTGGTTCTGGCCCTGCTGGTCTTGCTGCCGCACAGCAGTTGACTCGCGCGGGCCACACCGTTGCCGTCTATGAGCGCGACGCCGAAATCGGTGGTCTACTCCGCTACGGTATCCCTGACTTCAAGCTTGAAAAGCATTTCATCGACCGCCGCGTTCAGCAAATGGAAGCCGAGGGTACTCGCTTCCGTCCAGGCAAGACAATCGGCGTGGATATCAGTTGGGAAGAGCTTCGTAGCCGATACGATGCCGTCCTAGTAGCCACCGGTGCGACCGTTCCACGCGACCTCAAGGTTGCCGGTCGTGAGCTTTCCGGCGTTCACTTCGCTATGGATTACCTGACTCAGTCGAATCAGGTAGTTTCCGGCGTTGCCGTCAACAACCAAATCGACACCGCCGGTAAGCACGTCATCATCCTCGGTGGTGGAGACACCGGTGCTGACTGTCTAGGAACCGCAACCCGTCAGGGCGCACTATCGGTCACCACTTTGGCAATCGGCAAGCAGCCAGCTAGTGAACGCACCCCTGGTCAGCCTTGGCCAACCTTCCCAACATTGTTTGAAGTCTCTAGCGCCCACGAAGAATTTGGTGAACGCAAGTACTTGGCTTCGACGGTTGAGTTTATCGGTGAGGCTGGCAAATTGACCGGCGTAAAGGTTGCCGAAACCGAGTTTGTAGAAGGTAAGCGCCTTCCTAAGGCAGGTACTGAGCGTATTCTCCCCGCCGATCTAGTGTTCCTGGCGTTAGGATTCACCGGAGCCGAGCTTGACACCATGAATTCCCAGAGTGGGATTTTGGCGGATAGTCGAGGAAATGTTGCCCGCAACTCCGCTTGGGCTACTAACCTTGAGGATGTATTTGTTGCTGGTGATGCTGGCCGCGGTCAGAGCCTGATTGTTTGGGCTATTGCCGAGGGACGAGCCGCCGCTGCCTCGATTGATGAGTATCTAACTGGCAACACTGTGTTACCGAAACCTGTTCGTCCAACCGACAGAGCGATTTCGGTCTAACTATTAACAAATGAGGAATGAATGAGACGCGCAAAGATTGTAGCGACCCTAGGTCCAGCAACTTCTAGCTATGAACAAATTAGGGGAATCGTTGAAGCGGGTGTAAACGTAGCTCGAATGAACCTGAGCCACGGTTCTTACGACGTTCACGAGGCCGTGTACCGCAATGTTCGTCAGGTAGCAGCAGACACCGGCAAGGCCGTTGCTGTACTAGTAGACCTACAGGGACCAAAGATTCGACTAGGTCGATTCAAAGATGGTCCGGTCATGCTTGAAAAGGGTGCCACCTTCAAAATCACCATCGACGATGTCGAAGGTGACGTAAACATCTGTGGCACCACTCACAAGGGTCTTCCAGGCGATGTAAAGCCAGGCGACGTGCTTCTTATCGATGACGGCAAGGTTGGTCTTCGTGCTACTGCTGTAGACGCAACCACCGTAACCACCTTGGTTGAGGTTCCAGGTCCGGTTAGCAATAACAAGGGCATCAACCTGCCTGGTGTTGCTGTTAACGTGCCTGCTCTTTCCGAAAAGGACGAGGCGGACCTACGTTGGGGCTTGAAGCTCGGCGTGGACATGATTGCGCTTTCATTCGTTCGTAATGCAGCCGACATCGTCCGTGTTCACGAAATCATGCGTGAAGAGGGTGTGTTCCTTCCAACTATCGCAAAGGTTGAGAAGCCACAGGCCGTTGAGGCACTCGAGGAGATCATTGACGCCTTCGATGGTGTCATGGTGGCCCGTGGTGACCTTGGTGTTGAGCTTCCGCTTGAGCAGGTTCCACTGGTTCAGAAGCGCGCTGTTGAGCTCTGCCGCCGTTGGGCTAAGCCGGTAATCGTTGCTACTCAGATGCTAGAGTCGATGATCACTTCTGCTCGTCCAACCCGCGCTGAGGCCAGCGACGTCGCTAACGCGGTTCTAGACGGCGCTGACGCCCTGATGTTATCGGGCGAGACCAGCGTTGGAGAGTTCCCGGTAGAAACCGTGCAGACCATGGCTCGCATCATCGAATCGACCGAGGAGAACGGTCTAGACCGCATCCCACCTCTCGGTACGCGTCCACACACTCACTCAGGTGCCGTTTCGCTTGCCGCAGTCGAAATCGCTGAACTACTTGGCTTGAAGTACGTGGCGGTATTCACCGAATCTGGTGACTCACTACGTCGCGTTTCACGCCTACGTTCGAGTGTTCCTATCATCGCCTTCACCCCGAACGAGAAAATTCGCAACCGCCTCGCACTGGTTTGGGGAGCGGAGACCTACCTAGTAGAGCCTGTTCGCCACACTGATCAGATGATCAAGCAGGTGGAAGACGTTGTGGTTGGCCTTGGCAAGTGCTCAGAAGGCGACGAACTAATCGTGGTCGCAGGTACCCCTCCAGGTGTTCCTGGTTCGACCAACTCGTTGCGAGTGCACCGTATCGGCGACCCAACTCACAACTAGATAAAAGCAGAAAGAAGGCAGACCCAAAAGGGTCTGCCTTCTTTATTTGTGCCGAGAGTGGGACTTGAACCCACACGTCTTTCGACAAAGCATTTTGAGTGCTCCGCGTCTGCCATTTCGCCATCCCGGCTGGTGCAACTTTTCAATGATACAGCGTAGTCTTGATGCATGAATGAAACCGTAGCCAGAACCGTGCTTGTAGCCGAAGATGAGTCACTCATTCGCATGGATGTCGTGGAGACCCTGAAAGAGAACGGTTTCAGCGTTATCGGTGAGGCTGCCGATGGCCAGGAAGCGGTTGAATTGGCAACCGAACTTCGTCCGCAGCTGGTAGTCATGGACATCAAAATGCCTCGTCTCGATGGCATTGCTGCTGCTAAGGCTATGGCAGAGCTAAAGATCCCGGTTGTGTTGCTTACTGCCTTTGCTCAGAAGGAACTATTCGAGCAGGCCGCCGAAGTTGGCGCAATGGCATACGTAGTGAAACCGTTCAACCCAAACGATCTATTGCCAGCCATCGAAATTGCGCTACACCGTCACTCCGAGTTGGTTGCGTTTGAGAATGAAATTGCAGACCTAAACGACCGCCTGGAGACTCGTAAGTTGGTGGAACGTGCAAAGGGTTTACTAATGGCAAAGAAACTTGTCCCTAGCGAGCCTGAGGCTTTCCGTTGGATTCAAAAGGCATCGATGGACCGACGTCTAACCATGCGTGATGTCGCCAAGACCGTAATAGATCAGCTGGGGGATAAGGAGTAATTACTTCTTATCGCGAATCAAGTTTGTGATTCGCACCGTGCTTAGTCGGTTGCCGGCATCGTCGTAGCAAACAATTTCATGTACCGTGAGGGTCTTACCTAGGCTGATTGCTTTGCAAACGGCCTTTACCGAACCTTCTCGAGCGGATCGCGAATGCGATGCATTTATCTCGATGCCAACCGCGACCTTGCCCAAAGTTCCAGCCCAGACGTTTGCAGAAATACTTCCAAGCGTTTCGCCGAGTACCAGGTATGCGCCACCGTTGACTAAACCTAAAGGTTGACGGTTACCTTCGACAGGCATGATTGCTACGGTTTGGTCAGCACTTAGCTCTAATAGTTTGATGCCCATTCGTTCGGCAAGTTCACCTAGACCTCTGGTCTTTAACAGGTTCTCTGCCGCTTCTGAAAGTTTGACATCTGTCATTTACAAGGTCCCTTCGGTGCCACAAAGTAGGCTTGCTTTGTGAACGATACCCAAAAGCCTACTCTGCTCCTCATCGACGGGCACTCTCTGGCATTCCGCGCTTTCTACGCTCTTAGCCCAGACAATTTCAAGGCACCAAACGGCCAGCACACCAACGCCGTGCACGGTTTCGTTTCGATGTTGCTAAATATTCTCGGCGCAGAAAAACCGACCCACTTAGCCGTCGCCTTTGACCTCTCAAGGGAATCGTTTAGAACTGCCGAGTATCCGGAGTACAAGGGTACCCGTGGTGAGACGCCACCCGAATTCAACGGCCAGACAGAACTTTTACACGAGGTTTTGGCTGCGATGAATATTCGCACTTTCACTCGTGAAAACTACGAGGCAGACGACGTTCTTGCCTCCTTCGCCGATCAGGCCGCTGATGCCGGCTATCGCGTACTTTTGGTTTCCGGTGACCGCGACACTTTCCAATTGATTCGTCCGGAAACTACGGTCCTCTATCCGGTAAAGGGCGTACTAAACCTAGCTCGCATGGATGACGCGGCAGTTTTCGATAAATACGGCGTGCACGCCAAGCAGTATCCAGATCTTGCCGCTTTAGTCGGCGAAACCAGCGACAACCTGATCGGTGTGCCATCGGTTGGCCCTAAGACGGCGGCCAAGTGGATTGCCGAGTACGGAAGCCTCGACGGCATCCTCGCCAACGCTCACCTCATTTCTGGCAAGGTGGGTGAACAACTGCGTGAGCACCAGGGTAATGCGGTTCGCAATCGTCGCCTAAACCACCTGGTTCGAGATCTAGACCTTGGTGTTGAGTTCGAAGCACTAAAACTTGGTTCGGTCGATGACACAGCGGTTAAAGAAGTCTTCACCCGCCTTGGCTTCAAGTCACTAACCGAGCGCGTTCTACGCTTGCGTGGTTCCGCTAGATCAGGGGAGTCAGTCGAAGCAGAAACTGAAGAATCTTCGCCGTTCTCGGAGATCGCATTCCCGGTCGCTAAAGAACTGGATGAGGCTGCGACGATTCATTGGCTACAGAGTCAAAAGGGACCGGTGGCCGTCTCGGTAGGAGACACTTGCGCATTTGCAAATGGTACAGACCTCGTTATTTCGACTCTTGCACCTAGCTCGTTAGCCGGGCCGGGCAATGAGTGGATTGCCTTTGATTCGAAGAATCTTCGACTAGGCCTAGGTGCAGGCGGAAATTCACTGACAGTGGCTTCCGATCCACTGCTGTTGGCCTACCTTATGGACCCACTACGCCGTGACTACAGCCTGATAGCGATTGCAGCGGACGTCCTTGGTTTTGCAGGCGCTGAGAAGACACAAGTGCCACTAGAGCAGCAGGCCTGGTTGACTTGGCTTTTGAACGAAAAGCTTTCCAAGGACGTAGAAGCTTCAGGTCAGAGTGGTGTTTTCAACGAGATTGAGCTTCCAAGCAGTAAGACCCTTGCCACCATGGAGTTCGCGGGCATAAAGGTTGATGCTGGGCGTCTTGAAGAGCTCTCGGCCGACCTTCAGGTTCGCGTTGATGTGGTTCAGTCCGATGCCTTTGCAATTATCGGCAAAGAGGTGAACCTAAACTCGCCGAAGCAACTGCAAACCGTGCTGTTCGAAGACCTCGGTATGACTGGAACAAAGTCGGTTAAGACTGGGTACTCAACCAATGCGGAAGCCTTGACAACGCTTTACGAACAGAACGGACATCCGTTCTTGGCGAAGCTCTTGGAGTACCGTGAACTCACCAAAATGAAGCAGATGGTTGAAGTAATTCTCAAAGCCGTTAGCGCCGATGGCCGCGTTCACACCAGCTACGTACAGACCGGAACCTCGACCGGTCGCCTGTCCTCGGAGAACCCAAACCTACAGAACATCCCAATCAAGAGCGAGATCGGTAAGCAGATTCGCGACTGCTTTATCGTCGGTGAGGGTTATGAAACCCTATTGAGCGCCGATTACTCGCAGATTGAAATGCGTATTATGGCTCACCTGAGCGGAGATGAGGGGCTTATCGACGCCTTCAACAAGGGCGAGGATTTGCACCGCTACGTTGGCGCCCGCATCTTCGGAGTGGCACCAGAAGATGTCACCGCCGCTATGCGTTCCAAGGTAAAGGCCATGAGCTATGGGTTGGTATACGGTCTGAGCGAGTACGGCTTGGCAAAGCAGTTGGGTATGTCAAACGGCGAAGCCAAGCAGTTGATGTCCGATTACTTTGCGCGTTTTGGGGGAGTACGAACCTACCTGGCTGCTGTCGTTGATGGAGCCAAACTCAACGGCTACACCACGACCACCTTCGGGCGTCGCCGACCTTTCCCTGATCTCAAGTCGCCAATCTTCCAGATCCGCGAAAACGCTCGTAGAGCAGCCCTAAATGCGCCAATTCAAGGTACTGCTGCCGACATCATGAAGTTAGCTATGAATAGAATCGCCGACGCCATGATGCACGCCGGCATGGCCAGCCGCATTCTGCTTCAAGTTCACGATGAACTGGTGTTCGAGGTCGTGTCCGGCGAATTAGAAGCCTTGAAGAGCCTGGTAATCGAAAACATGCGCAATGTCGTCGAGTTGTCGGTTCCACTAGATGTACACATAGGTGTAGGAACCAGCTGGGAGAGCGCAGGACACTAGTTTCTGGCAGCAAATTCCGCTAAGATTGGATGGTGCCTTCCGGCATTTATCAAATCCATTTGCGTAAGGCTCCCAGGAAACTTACGCCCGAGAAAGTCCCCGAGTAAAACAAAATATGACTAACACCCCTAAGGCAGCCAAGCAGGTAGCCGTAAATGACATCGGCACTGCAGAAGACTTCCTAGCAGCAGTCGAAAAGACTTTAAAATTCTTCAACGATGGCGACCTAATCGCCGGCACCGTTGTCAAGATCGACCGCGACGAGGTTCTACTCGACGTCGGTTACAAGACCGAAGGTGTAATCCCTTCCCGTGAGCTTTCAATCCGCCACGACGCAGACCCAAGCGACATCGTTGCTGTTGGTGACTCGATCGAGGCCCTTGTTCTTCAGAAGGAAGACAAGGAAGGCCGCCTAATCCTTTCCAAGAAGCGTGCACAGTACGAGCGTGCTTGGGGCGATGTTGAGAAGGTTAAGAACGAAGACGGAACCGTTGAAGGTACCGTTATCGAAGTTGTTAAGGGTGGTCTAATCGTTGACATCGGTCTACGTGGATTCCTTCCTGCTTCGCTTATCGAACTTCGTCGAGTACGCGACCTCGGCCCATACCTTGGCCAGAAGGTTGAAGCCAAGATTCTTGAGCTAGACAAGAACCGCAACAACGTTGTTCTTTCACGCCGTGCACTTCTTGAGGAGAGCCAGGCTGCTGGACGCACCACCTTCCTTGCTGACCTAGCCAAGGGCCAGGTTCGTACCGGTGTTGTTTCGTCAATCGTAAACTTCGGTGCATTCATTGACCTTGGTGGCGTAGACGGTCTAGTCCACGTTTCGGAGCTTTCATGGAAGCACATCGAGCACGCTTCTGAGGTTGTAGAAATCGGCCAGGAAGTAACCGTTGAGGTTCTAGAAGTTGACCAGGACCGTGAGCGTGTATCACTATCGTTGAAGGCAACTCAGGAAGACCCATGGCAGGTATTCGCTCGCACTCACGCGATCGGTCAGTACGCTCCAGGTAAGGTCACCAAGCTTGTTCCATTCGGTGCATTCGTCCGCGTTGCAGACGGCATCGAGGGTCTAGTACACATCAGCGAGCTATCGGCTAAGCACATTGAACTTGCTGAGCAGGTTGTTTCGGTCAACCAGGACGTATTCGTCAAGGTAATCGACATCGACCTAGAGCGTCGCCGCATCTCGCTATCGCTAAAGCAGGCGAACGAGGAAGTTGACCCAGAAGGCACCGAGTTCAACCCAGCACTTTACGGCATGGCTGCAGACTACGATGACGCTGGTCAGTACAAGTACCCAGAAGGCTTCGACGCTGCCACCAACGAGTGGAAGCCAGGCTTCGAGGAAGCTCGTGCGAAGTGGGAGAAGGAATATGCTGAAGCTCACGCCCGTTGGGAAGAGCACAAGCGTCAGGTTAAGGCTGCTAACGAGCTAGCTGCAACCCTTCCAGATGCCCCAGCTCAGGCTGACTCTAACGCCAGCTACTCGAGCGAAGGTTCGGCTGAGGCCGGCACCCTTGCTGCCGACGAGTCGCTAGCGGCTCTTCGCGACAAGCTAAAGAGCGCTGAGTAACAAACAGATTCTGTGGGTCGGATGATTAATCATCCGGCCCACATTTCTTTAACTAGGCTTGAGTCATGTTCTTAGTAGGTCTAACCGGTGGCATCGCTGCTGGCAAGTCGGTGGTCTCTGCCACATGGGAAGACCTTGGCGCA
>JBEBAN010000042.1:0-8249 GCA_041158865.1 Actinomycetota bacterium | reverse complement strand
ATCGACATGGTGATTCACATCGGTCACCTGATTGAGGGGCGTGACGACCTGGTTCTCGAGGACATCAAGGCCGTGGTTGAGGCTGCTGATTTGGCTCTGGTGAAGGTTATTTTGGAGTCCTCTGAACTTACCGATGAGCAGATCGTTCGTGCTTGTGAGTTATCTCGCGAGGCTGGGGCTGGTTATGTGAAGACTTCGACAGGGTTTGCTTCCGGTGGAGCTAATGCTCACGTGGTTTCGTTGATGGCTCAGACGGTGCCTGAGCTTGGTGTGAAGGCTTCTGGGGGAGTTCGCACGCTTGACCAGCTGATCGACATGGTTGAGGCTGGAGCGACTCGCGTGGGTGCTTCTGGTACTGCCGCAATCCTTGCGGAGTTTGACGCCAAGTAATTGGAATAGTTTTAGTAAAGGTGTGCTTTACTTAAGTCATGAGTGAAAAGCAGCCGGTACTTTACCTATCGCACGGAGCTCCTCCGCTTTTGGATGATGAGCTTTGGATGACCCAGTTGGCCAAGTGGTCGGCTACGGTTGGTAAGCCGCGCGGAATTGTCATTGTTTCGGCTCACTGGGAGTCAGCTCCGATTTCGATTACCTCGACCGCTGCGAACACCCCTCTGATTTATGACTTTGGTGGCTTTGCTCCGAAGTTCTACAACATGAAGTACGAAACCCCGGATGCCGGATGGTTGGGTGATCTAGTGGCATCGATGATGCCGGAGAACGAGCCGCTGCATCGCCACGCGTCACGTGGTTTGGATCACGGGGCATGGGTTCCGTTGAAGGTCATGTATCCGGACGCTGACATCCCGGTGATTCAGCTTTCGATGCCAACCCACGACCCAGTCAAGCTCATGGAGATTGGTGCTCGTTTGAAGCCACTTCGCGACATGGGCGTTTTGATTATTGGTTCTGGATTCTTGACCCACGGGCTGCCATTCATTCGTGACTGGCGTGTGAACGCCGAGCCACCAACCTGGTCGGCAGAGTTCGACGCATGGTCGGTTGAGGCGATGATGAAGGGGGATGTTGATTCTCTAATCAACTACAAGACCCAGGCTCCTGGAATGCCTTATGCACACCCAACTGTGGAGCATTTCACTCCGCTATTCATTACTCTCGGCGCTGCCACTAACCCTGAGACTCCGGTTGATCAGAAGATTGCCGGATACTTCATGGGTCTATCCAAGCGTTCAATTCAGGCCGCCTAGCCCGCCTTTTGCTGGTTTAGCCACTGGCTCCAGAGTTCTCTGAGGCTCCAGGCGTTTTCGGCCATGATCGATACTCCGTTGACTCCGGTACGTCTGGTCTTGCCGGCAATAAGCAGGAGTCTGGTGTTGAACAGGATTCCGCTGGTTCGCTCTTGGGCTTCGTCGAAGAAGGTAGCGTCTGCGGTTCCGTGGCCGTCGTCCAGGCTTAGGAAAACCACTCGTTTACCCGAGCGCATCGGGGGAGTTTGGGTGGCAACTCTCACACCGGCGATGAGCACGTCTGATTTGTTTCGAAGAGTAACCAGTTCGTTTGAGTGAACCACTCCCATGGCATCGAGCATCGGGCGGAACTGCTCGATCTGGTGTTCGGTGACATCCATCTTTAGGATCTCGAGTTCTGCCTGAAGTTTCTCTTCCTTGCTGAGGTCTTCGGTTCTGGGGAGTTGTTCTTTTTCGTTGAAAATGAAGGTTTCCTGGTTCGGGTCTTCCTTCGGTCTGGTTTTTAGTAGGTTCAGCTCTTTGACGCGTTGCATGACATCGCCGCGGTGGTGACCGGAAGCCTGAGCCAGTTCGTCCAGAGCTCCAACCAGGGCTAGGTTGTTGAGGGTTTTGCGAGATGGCTTGGCTCGCAGGTAGAAATCGGCGATCGATTCGTATGGTTGGTGTTCAATGATTCTTTGCACTTCCGCTTCGCTGATTCCCTTGATGTCGGTGAGTGCCATGCGAACGCCGAATGCGGGTGAGTGGGGAAGTCTCTGCACTAGGAACTCGTCTTTGGAATGGTTGACGTCGATTGGCAGTAGGTTCACGCCGAGGCGTCTGGCTTCTGCTAGGAGGAGCCTTCGCGGGTACATGCCTGGGTCGTGGGTGAGGAGACCTGCGATGAATTCGGTTGGGAAGTGGGTCTTCAGCCAGGCGCTTTGGTAGGTGGGTAGGGCGAAGGCGGCTCCGTGGGCCTTGCAGAAACCGAAGCTTGAGAAGCTGGCCAGAATCTCCCAAACCTTCTCGATGGTCTGGCGGTCGTAGCCACGATTCGTTGCCTGCGTTTTGAAGAAACGTTCCACGCTCTGGGCGACTCTCGGGTCTTCGAGACTGCGGCGGAATTCGTCTGCTTTGGCAAGGCCGCAGCCGGTCATCTTGTCGAAGATGCGCAGCACGTGTTCGTGGAAGATCACCACGCCGAAGGTTTCCTGCAGGATCGGTTTCAGGTCTGGGTGAAGGTATTCGGGTTTGGCGAAGCCATGGCGTCCGTCGAGGTAGGGGGCAATCATGTTGCCCTTCATTGGACCTGGGCGGAACAGCGAAATCTGGATCGTGAGGTCGTTGAACTCGGTTGGCTGGTGCTTGCCGGTGAGTTCGCGCTGGCCAGGGCTTTCAATCTGGAAGATGCCGAGTGTGTTGGTGGTTCGGATCAGCTCGAAAGTGGCGGGGTCGTCCTTCGGGATTTCATCTAGTTCGATGTGTTGCTTCGTGGTCTTTTCGATTTCACGAATCGCGTAGGCCATTGCGCTCTGCATTCGCACGCCAAGAACATCGAGTTTGAGCATGCCCATTGGGTCCATGTCGTCTTTGTCGAACTGACTCATGGGTAGACCCATGCCGCTCGGTTCAATCGGGGTGAGATTCAGAAGGTTGCCATCGCCAAGGATGACTCCGCACGGATGCATCGAGATGTGACGTGGTAGCCGGTCCAGGCGTTCGGTGATATCGACCAGCAGGTTCATCTTGCGGTCTTCTTCGAGTGCTTTGCTGAACTTCGCTAGCTCCGGTTTGGTTTCGGTGGCGGCTCTAAAACTTCTGGCGCTGAATCGCCACATGTTCTTTGCGATGTCGTCGATCTCTTCGTCGTCGAGGCCGAGGGCTAGCCCTGAGTCTCGCATGGCGCCTCGTCCTCGGTAGGTGGATTGCATCGAGAGCAGGGTCACTCGCTGGCTGCCGTAGCGCTTGAAGATGGCTCGGTAGATGTCGTGGCGCCTAGCCGATTCCACGTCGATGTCGATATCCGGAAGGCTGGAGCGTTCGGTGGAGAGGAAACGCTCGAAGAGTAGGTCGTGATCGATTGGGTCAACGCCGCTGATGCCGAGTAGGTAGTTGGTGAGAGAGCCGGCACCAGAGCCTCTGGCTGCGATGCGGATGCGCATGTCTCGAATCATCTGGGCAACATCGGCCACGGTCAGAAAGTAGGTGGCGAAGCCGAGTTGGTTGATGGTGATCAATTCCTTGCTGAGGCGGTGTTTCACCTCGAGCAACTTCTTCTCTTTGGCGTTTGGGTAGCGCCAGTCGATGGCGGTGTGAGCCTTTTGCCAGAGCACCTCGAACGGGTTGCCATCGATGCCGAGCAGAGCTTTCTCCGGGGTCTTTGGCTTACCCCAGTCGCAGTCTTTTTCTGGGTTGAGCGAGCAGGCTTCGGCGAGTTTTTGGGTGGTGTCTAAGAGTTTTCTGGCTCTGGCCTTTTCTTCGGTGATCTCCTCGGCCAGTTTCTCCATAAGTTTCTGCGGTTTGAGCCAGGCTTGGGCGTTCGGTTGGGGTGTGAATTCACCGAGTGGTTCTAGGTGCCTGGCGGCGTCGAGGACGTCTGCGGTTAGGGCGTCATCCGGTTCCAGGTAGCGCACCGAGTTGGTCAGAACCGCAGGGATTCCGAGGTTGTCTGCCAGTTGCAGCATGCGTCTGGCTTGAACCAGAGAGTATGGAGTGCCTGGTTCGGTGAGATGGGTGGTGATTTCAACCGCGAGCGAGCCTCGGTGGGGAAGAGCCTTGCGCCAAGCCACCAGGCTGGCTGCCGCGGTAACTCGATCTTCGGCTAGGACGGCGTTGCCGAAGTCGCTGTCTGGACCGAGTAGTACGGTTGCCACCGCGAGGGAGTCTCTCGTGGCCAGTGTGCTGAGCTCTGAGAGCTTGATACCCGCTTCCTTTTGCTTGGTTTGGTTGGCTTTGGAAACGATTTGGCACAGAGCACTCCAGCCGAGCCCGCCGTCTGAGCCGTGGGCGAGGATTACGCAACGGGCCAGTTTCGAGCCGTCTTCGTGCAGGATTTTGAGGCTGACCCCGACGATTGGGGTCAGACCCAGCTTGAGACAGGCTCCAATGTGTTTGACGGCTCCGTAGAGGCCGTTTCGGTCGGTAATGGCAGCGTGAGTGCCGCCCCTGGCTGCGGTGGCTTCAGCGAGGAGTTCAGGGCGAGTGACCCCGTAGTGTCCCGAAAAGGCTGAGGCCACGTGCAGGTGGGGAAAGGTCATGGGTAGACCAGCACCAACCGCCAGTCGTTAGAGTTCACGCTGTGCAGCAGCTCGTACTGCAGGCAGGTGCGCCCCGCTAGATCGCTGGCCAGCAGGCGCCACATCTCAACCTCGATTACGTCGACGCCGATGCCGCGCTGCACCCTGGCCGCCTCTTTCCACCACTGACGACGGGCGAACCAGCGAGTTGGTTTATTGGCTACCAAGAAGTTGCTGTTACGCCATTTGAAGCCGATTGGCTCACCTTCACCGTTGACCACCATGGCGACCGGTTCGTTGATTTGATTCACTGTTACACCTCCCGAAGTATTCGAACATTTGTTCGAATATCAAGAGTGTATGAAGGGGCTACGACATTGCAAATCGGCTACGGCGTGTCGCCTAAATTGATTTGATTAGTGACGGGTCGTTGATGCGAACCTTGCCAACATCCTGACCGACCGGCTGGAATAGGACCTCTTGCATCACGTCGTCTGAGCCTTCGGCAATTGCCTCGAGGAGCGATTCTTCACCCTCGATGTGAGGGTCAATCCAGGCCTCGAAGGTGTCTGGGGTGAGTAGCACCGGGTTGCGATCATGAATGTGAGCGAGCTCAGGTGCCGTGTGTTTGGTGAGCGTGGTTGCCGAGAGTAGCCACTTGCCATCGGCTGGGTTCTTCCACCACTCGTAGAGGCCGGCGAGGGCAAACATGCCGTCGTCTCCAGCGTGGATGTAGAACGGCTGCTTGGTGCCGTCTGGCTTAACCTGCCACTCGTAATAACCGCTGGCTGGGATCACGCATCGACGACGAACGACCGAGTCTTTGAATGAAGGCTTTTCTAGGATGCTTTCGATGCGACCGTTGATTAGGGGAGCACCGTCCACGGCCTTCGCCCAGCGAGGAACCAAGCCCCAGCGGGCGGCGTGAATCTCGCGGTGAAGTTCCCCGATTGGCGAGCCGTCCGCAGCCTTCTCAAAGGAGCGGTCAACGATGATTGCGATGTCTTGGGTTGGGGCAACGTTGTAGCTGATGCCAGGAACCTCGCCAACGATCTCGTCAGCCTCAAAAATCGTGAGGATTTCACCCACGGTTTTAGCCACTACAAAACGTCCGCACATGTCTCTAGATTAGACCCTCGAAAAGTCGTTAGGAAGCGAACGAAGTTAGGGTTACCTTTGTAGATTTTTTTCAAACCTGAGAGAAGACTGGGAGTGAACGGGATGAGAGACCGTTCAGAAAGGTGCGATTTTGTCTACGTTAGACCTATCGCGATGGCAGTTCGGACTTACCACTGTCTATCACTTCCTATTCGTTCCAATCACCATCGGTATGGTGCTCTTGGTAGCGATCCTGCAAACAATCTGGACCAGAACCGGTAACGAGAAGTTCCTTCGCCTCACCAAGTTTTTTGGAAAAATATTCCTAATCAACTTCGCCATGGGTGTGGTTACCGGAATCGTCCAGGAATTCCAGTTCGGTATGAACTGGTCCGATTACTCGCGATTCGTGGGAGACATCTTCGGAGCTCCGCTCGCGATGGAAGGCCTGTTGGCATTCTTCTTTGAATCCACATTCATCGGACTTTGGATTTTTGGTTGGGGACGACTCTCAAAGAAGGTTCACCTAGCAACCATCTGGATCACCGTTCTCGGTGTTTGGCTTTCGGCCTACTTCATCTTGGCTGCAAACTCGTTTATGCAGAACCCGGTTGGTTTTGAAATCAACGAAGTCAAGAACCGAGCAGAGCTAACTGACATCGGTGCTGTGCTTACTAACATCGTGGCATTGAACCAATTCCCACACACGATTACCGCTTCGATCATGACCGCGGGTGCCGTCCTAGTAGGAATTTCGGCATATCACCTAAAGCGCAAACAGTACATTTCATCGATGATGACCTCGTTGAAGCTCGGTCTCTGGACCGTACTTGCCGGCGGATTCGGAACCTTGCTATCCGGTGATGGTCTAGGTCTAGCAATGGTAGAGACTCAGCCGATGAAGATGGCTGCTGCCGAAGCGTTATACGAAACCAGCAAGAACGCATCGTTCTCGATCTTTACCTGGGGAACTCCAGATGGGCATTCAGAATTGTTCTCGATCCGTATCCCTAATCTGCTTTCGTTCCTATCGACCCACACTTGGGATGGTCAGGTAGAAGGCCTAAATGACCTACAGGCTCAGTACGTCAGCCTGTTTGGCCCTGGTGACTACATGCCGATCATTTGGCTAACCTACTGGTCGTTCCGTTGGATGATCGGTCTGGGCGCCTTGGCAATGTTGATTGCCGTGGTTGGTCTTTGGCTAACTCGTAAGGGAAACATCGACCTAAAGAAGTGGCAGTGGAACACCGCCATTTGGATGTCACCGATGCCACTGTTGGCAATCGCAATCGGCTGGATGTTTACCGAGATGGGGCGTCAGCCTTGGATCGTATTCAAACTCATGAAAACCGCAGACGGTGTTTCACCCGGTGTCTCTGCGAGTGACGTTTTGATTTCGCTGATCGTGTTCACCCTTCTTTACGGTGTGCTCGCGGTTGTCGAATTCAAGCTACTCATGAAGGCTGTCAAGCAGGGCCCTAACGACGACCTGATTGCCGAAAACAAAGACGCCGACAAGCTAAGCGTTGCTTACTAAGAATCGAGGACATAGAAAATGCAGCTAAATGAAATCTGGTTCCTAGTAGTAGGAGTCCTGTTTATCGGTTACTTCGTCCTAGACGGATTCGACTTCGGCGTTGGAATGGCGTTGCCGTTCGTCAGCCGCGACGATATCGATCGACGTGTTGTTATCAACACCATCGGTCCCGTCTGGGACATGAATGAAACCTGGGTGCTGGTAGCTGGTGCAAGCTTGTTCGCAGCATTCCCAGAATGGTACGCATCGTTGTTCAGCGGTTTCTACCTAGCGCTACTTCTTATGTTGGCTGCCTTGATCGCTCGTGGCGTCGCATTCGAATATCGCGGCAAGGGTGAAACCCAGAAGTGGAAGAACACCTTCGACTGGATGATCATCATCGGCTCCGCAGTTCCAGCCTTGCTCTGGGGAACCGCATTCAGCAACATCGTTCAGGGTGTTCCGCTAAACGAGCAGCACATCTACACCGGTAACCTACTCACCCTGCTAAACCCCTACGGTTTGCTCGGCGGCTTGGTTACCCTGACTCTGTTCTTCACCTACGGTTTGGTGTTTATCACCTTGAAGACCGAGGGTGAAGTGCGTGACCGTGCTCGTGCACTAGCAACCAAGGTTGGAGCTGTCGCGACCTTGCTTGCAGCAGGATTCCTAACCTGGACCTTGTTTGCTCACTTCAGCTGGCTAGGGCTAGCTCTAAGTGCTGTGGCGGCGGTTGCGCTAATTTCGGCGCTAGTGCTAAACCACCTTGGACGTGATGGCTGGTCATTCACCATGTTGGTGATCACAGTCATGACCGCGGTTGGCTCGCTGTTTGCCGCACTGTTCCCAAACGTGTTGCCTTCGACTACCGATGAGGCATTCTCGTTGACGATTCAGAACGCATCTTCGAGTCAGTACACTCTTACGGTGATGAGTTGGGTAGCGGTGTTCTGCCTACCACTCGTGCTTGCCTACCAGGCATGGACCTACTGGGTGTTCTCGAAGCGTGTAAGCCGCAAGAACATTCCAGCGAACGCGCACTAGGAGTAAACCATTAAGCCACTAGACCGTCGGCTAATCACCCGAGTTCGGGTCGTTCGTCGATGGTTGGTGCTTTTGGTTGGGCTAGGGCTAATTGGAAGCGCAGCTTCCGTGGCCCTAGCCTTTTCCATTTCTAACTTCATTGCCGAAACGGCCGCCGGCAAGGTA
>JBEBAN010000041.1:0-8252 GCA_041158865.1 Actinomycetota bacterium | reverse complement strand
AACCTTTTCGAGGAGTAGAAGCTCTGTTCCGTAAAGCCCAAGAAGACCATCGTTAGTCATTACGGCGTCTATAACCGGACGGGCTTCCTCTGTGCTAAGACCTAAAGCGGAGAGATTTGCTTTGACGGCGGACTTCGAAAAGCGCAATTCGCGACGTAGCCGCCCTGAATGCACTCTTGAAGTCATAGTCCTATCAGTCTATTTAGCAGTGTGTCAGTCAGGGGTAAGGTCATAGCCTTCAGTTAGCATTTTTTGGTGCCAAACAACGATTACTCCGCAAGACACCTCTCTGTTCTAGAGGGGTTAGAAGCTGTACGTAAACGTCCGGGCATGTACATCGGTTCCACCGATTCCCGAGGCCTCATGCACTGTCTGTGGGAAATCATCGACAACTCGGTCGATGAGGCTCTAGCCGGCTTTGGAAACATCATTGAAGTCAAACTTCACAAAGACGGCTCAGTTGAAGTACGAGACCACGCCCGAGGTATTCCGGTAGACATCGAGCCTAAGACCGGCCTAACCGGTGTTGAAGTGGTTTTCACCAAGTTGCACGCTGGTGGAAAGTTCGGCTCCGGCTCATATGCCGCATCTGGTGGCTTGCACGGTGTTGGAGCCTCGGTTGTGAACGCTCTTTCCGAGCGTTTGGATGTTGAAGTAGACCGCGATGGTAAGACCTATGCGATGTCGTTTCGGCGCGGTGAGCCGGGTATCTTCGATGACTCCAAGGGGATCGCTGCCTCGAATCCGTTTCAGCCGTTTGAGGATGCCAGCAAACTACGTGAATTAGGCAAAGTAGCTAAAGGTGTTTCTGGAACTCGTGTTCGCTACTGGACCGACCCACAGATTTTCATCAAGGATGCCAAGTTTGAACTTGAAGACCTCATTGGTCGAGCCAGACAAACCGCTTTCCTGGTCTCCGGCCTTTCAATCTCGGTACGCGATGAGCGACTTGATGAGCCGGTTGAACACAAGTTCCGCTTCGATGGTGGGCTTACCGAATTCGCTGATTTCTTGGCTAAGGACGCACCGCTAACTGCCACTTGGCGAATCACCGGCGAGGGCGACTATACCGAGACTGTGCCAGTGCTTGATGAATCGGGAAACATGGTCTCCCGAGAGGTCGCTCGTAAGTGCGGTGTTGAAGTTGCACTGCGTTGGGGAACAGGCTACGAGTCAGAAGTGAAGTCCTTTGTGAACATCATTGCGACCCCAAAGGGTGGAACCCACATCGCCGGTTTCGAGGCTGGCTTGATGAAGACTCTCCGCGCCCAGATCGACGCTAACGCTAGAAAACTTAAGGTTGGAAACGACAAGGTGGAGAAGGAAGACATACTCGCAGGTCTTACCGCTATCGTGTCGGTTCGCATTGCCGAGCCTCAATTCGAGGGTCAAACCAAGGAAATCCTAGGTACACCGGCGGTTCGCAACATCGTTACCAACGTTGTTTCTAAGGCTCTGGCCGATCGTTTCGGCTCGACCAAGCGTGATGACAAGTCGCAGTCTGCACTGCTGCTCGAAAAGATTGTCACCGAGATGAAGTCGCGTATTTCGGCTCGAACCCACAAAGAAACCCAGCGTCGTAAGAACGCACTCGAAACGTCATCGCTACCTACCAAACTCGTTGACTGCCGCAGTCAGGAAACGGAAGGGTCAGAGCTGTTCATCGTGGAGGGTGACTCGGCACTAGGTACCGCAAAGCTTGCCCGCAATAGCGAGTTCCAGGCGTTGCTTCCGATTCGCGGAAAGATCCTCAATGTTCAGAAGGCTTCGGTCTCAGACATGCTTTCCAACACCGAGTGCGCCTCAATCATTCAGGTGATCGGTGCCGGTTCCGGCCGAAGCTTTGAGCTAGATGCAGCTCGCTATGGCAAGGTGATCCTGATGAGCGATGCTGATGTCGACGGCGCTCACATTCGCACCTTGCTGCTGACGCTGTTCTTCCGTTACATGAGACCGATGGTGGAGGCCGGACGCGTATTCGCGGCAGTTCCACCGCTACACCGAGTCGTTGTCATCAATCCCGGCTCAAAGCCAAACGACACCCTTTACACCTACTCGCAGGCCGAGCTCGAAGCGGTGTTATCAAAGTTGGCTGCTTCGGGTAAGCGTTACCAAGAGCCGATTCAGCGTTACAAGGGTCTTGGCGAAATGGATGCCGACCAGTTGGCAGAGACCACCATGGACCGCGATCACCGTACCCTGCGTCGCGTGCGCGTAGAGGATGCCGAGGCGGCCGAAAAGGTATTTGAGCTTCTGATGGGTAACGAGGTAGCACCTCGACGCGAATTCATCATCGACTCAGCCGATGATTTCGACACAGACAAAATCGACGCTTAGTTAGCGGCTTCCAACCGATGCAATTGCGCTGTCGGTAGGTGTACCACTTGCGTCGCGCTTAGCCAGTTCAAAACTCATCAGGTCGATTGGTTTGCCATCTGCGCTGGCGCCTAGTGGCTCGGCATCGGCGAGTGCTGCGAAGTACAGGTGATCTTCATCACGAATGAACTTGTGAGCACGAACGCCACCGGTGGCACGGCCCTTAGCTGGGAACTCACTTAGCACTGAACGCTTGATACTTCCGCCATCGATACCTGCCAGGGTGCTGCCAGACTTGGCTGCGGTAATCACCTGAGTGGTCTCTGCGTCCTCAACGACGCCGAATCCGACTACGGTGGCACCCTCACTTAGATTGATACCGGCGATACCGGCAGCGGCGCGTCCAGTGGCGCGCACGCTCGTTGCATCAAAACGAAGGAGCTGGGCATCGGAGGAAACTAGGACGTATTCGGTTGCACGGTCGGCAATTGCCGCACCAACTACTGAGTCACCATCCTTGAGGGAAATCATCTCGAATTCATCCTTTGGCGGGTAGTCAGCGTTCACGCGCTTTATGACGCCATCTGCGGTAGCCAGAGCGATTTCGCTGTTTCCACTGAGGTCAAACATTCCAAGCAGTTTCTCGGTTCCGCTGAGACCTAGGAACTTAGCGGCATCAACAGCGTTGCCAGCCTCAAAAACTTCTCCAGCAGGTGGGATGTCGCCCGCGTGAATGCGCAACATGCGACCGGTGCTGGTAAGGAATCCGATGTCCTTGCGGGTAGTGGTCTCCACGTGTGTTCCAACGCCATCGTGGCGCTTTCGCTTGGCACCTGGCTCGGTGGCATTGAACGCAGGGCTTCGGCCGAGCAAACCGCTTGCAGTAAGCAGAATTGAACACTCCGTGTCGGCAAGTTCGGCGCCTTCACTGATCGCCTTGGCGTTCGAGACCGCCTTTACCTCAATCTGTCCATCCACCAAAACTGTGCGACGGTCGTCGCCGTATTTCGCAGCAACTTCTTGCAGTTCGGACGCAACCAGATCTTTGAGCAGGTTGTCGTTTGCCAAAAGCTTTTCCAGTAACTCGATTTCTTTCTGAAGTTCGCTTAGTTCGGCATCTAGTTCCAACTTGCTGAACTTGGTGAGCCTGCGCAGACGAAGTTCCAGAATGTACTCGGCCTGCAGCTCCGAAAGTTCGAAACGGGTCATCAGGTTCGAACGAGCCTGATCCACTTCGTCCGAGTTTCTAATTACGCGAATTACCTCATCAATCTCGAGGATTGCCTTGAGTAGACCCTCAACCAGATGGGCTCGTGCCTTCTTCTTACCCAAACGGTTTGCGCTGCGACGACGGGTTACCTGAATTCGGTGGGCAATGAATTCGCCAAGTAGCGCGCGAAGACTCAAAGTCTGTGGACGACCGTGGACCAAGGCCACGTTGTTGATTCCGAACGAATCTTCCATCGGCGTAAAACGGTAAAGCAGATCAAGCACGACCTCTGGGTCAAACCCGGTCTTGAGCTCGATGACCAGTTTCAAACCATTGTTGCGGTCGGTGAGGTCGGTAACGTTTGCGATGCCCTGAAGTTTCTTGTTGTTCACGCCCTCCTTGATTTTTTCGATGACCTTTTCAGGCCCAACCAGATAGGGGAGTTCGGTCACGACGAGACCAAGCTTGCGTGGGCTCACGCTCTCCACGGTCACCTTGGCGCGAGTCTTGAAGATTCCACGACCAGTCTCGTAAGCCTCGCGAATGCCGTCTAGGCCAACGATTGAGCCACCGGTTGGCAGGTCTGGGCCTGGAACAAACTTCATTAGGTCTTCGGTAGTAGCGTCGACGTTTCGAAGCAGATGAATTGCTCCCGCGATTACCTCCCGGAGATTGTGCGGAGCCATGTTGGTAGCCATACCAACGGCGATACCGGTCGAACCGTTTACCAGCAGGTTCGGGAACGCGGCTGGAAGAACCTCTGGTTCAGTGAGCTGTGCGTCATAGTTTGGTTTGAAATCTACGACGTCTTCGTCTAGGTCGGCGTTCATTAGCATCGAGGCATGACTCAAACGAGCCTCGGTGTAACGTGCGGCCGCAGGACCGTCGTCGAGGCTGCCGAAGTTTCCGTGACCATCGATGAGTGGCATACGTAGACTGAAGTCTTGAGCCATGCGAACCATGGCGTCGTAGATTGCCGAGTCGCCGTGTGGGTGAAGTTTACCCATTACCTCACCGGTCACACGAGCCGACTTAACGTGGCCTTTATCTGGTCGCAAGCCCATTTCACCCATCATGTAGATGATTCGGCGGTGTACCGGTTTCAGGCCGTCTCTAGCGTCGGGTAGGGCACGGGAGTAAATGACTGAGTAGGAATATTCCAGGAAGGATTCCTGCATTTCCTTGGTCAGGTCAATGTCAACGATTTTCTCGTCGTGCTGGCTCTTTGAAGTCATGTGTCTCTAAATGGTGTGGCAAACTCTAAGTCGTGAACCCTTTGATGCTACCGAAAGCCCCTAAAGATGTGGGGAGGCTCTCGGATGTGTTCACGAGCGCTATGGCTAGCGTAGGCGCTGGGGGAGACAACCTCCTGAGGCTCCCAAAGGTTCGGCATTCAGTGGTGATCTTGGTAGATGGTTTGGGATACGAAAACCTCACCGAAAACAGGGCTTACGCTCGATTCCTAAATTCAAAGTTGGCTTCTTCTTTACGTTGCGAATTTCCTTCTACGACCGCAACCTCGCTGACCGGAATGGCGACGGGTGTGCGTTCGGGTGAGCATGGCATCATCGGCTATGCCGTTTACTCTCGTGAGCTCGGCGTTCAAAGGAACCTGCTCACCGGCTGGCTAGATCGAGCCGAAGCTCGCGATTTCAAAAAGGCCGCGGATCTTTCAAGCGGATCGGCTCTGGTGACTTCGGTCATCGGTCCAGAACAGTACTCAGAAACTGGTTTCACCGAACTAACCATGAGTGGAGCGTCATACGTTGTCGCTGAGTCTCTAGCCGAGCGCTTCGATGCAGCGATTCGAATCTCGAACCAAAAGTCCAGAAGTGTCACTTATCTATACGTGCCCGAACTCGATCAGTTGGCCCACCGATTCGGTGTGGAGTCGACGAAGTGGGCCGAGGCTCTGGAGGCTTTGGATTCCGAGGTTGCTCGTTTTGCATCCAAGTTGACCAAGGAAACCGGTGTGCTACTGACTGCGGACCACGGTGTAATCGATGTCGCTCACGAGAATCACGTCTACCTTGACGAATTCCAGTGGTTCACCGACTCGGTGATTTCCTCGGCTGGCGACCCTCGTTGCAATTTCATCTACCTGCGTGACGGGGGAGACGTCGATTCGATTGCGAAGCTATTGAAGGAAGAATTTGGAGCTCGTGCTTATGTTTGCATTCATCAAGAGCTAGTTGACTCTGGTTGGGTCGCTTCTGGTGATGCGGTCATCACCGACTACGTTCCTGATGTTTACCTTATTTGGCACAAAGACTACGTTGGCTACGATCGCCGCACGGCAAAGCCTCACCATCTGAAACTGATCGGTCAGCACGGAAGCATCACTGATCACGAAACCAGGATTCCGCTGGTCAAGTTCGGTTCCTTCTAGAAGGATTCTCCCTCGTCGGTCTGAGTGCCTCGGACGATTTCATCCCAAGAAGGCATTGGAGCGCGAGTCTTCTTGTGTGCTCCGGATTCTTTCACGGCTGGTTCATCTTCTGGTGCTGGTTCTGCTTCAACCTGAGACTCTTCACCGATGTCAACCGGAATTACTTCGGTGACCTGCACCGAAGTTAACTCTACGACCGGCTCAGGTTCTGGCTCAGGTTCGAAACTCTCCAAGACGGGTTCTGGTTCTGGCTCTGGTTCTGGCTCAGGAATAACCGAGGCCACTGGCGCTGCTTCTTCGCGCCGCTTTCGGAAGGCCTGAAGTTTGTCTTCGGTTACCACGGTTTCAACCGGCTGTTCTGGCTGTGCGCGCTTCACCGGAACTGGAGTATCAAAAGTCGCAATCGGATTGGAAAGACTCTGGGCGCTGCCGGTCTCGGGAGTTAGGAGGTAGTTACGTGGATCAAATGTCCAGGTGGCTCCACCCTCATTACCGTCGGTTTCAAAACCAACGCTTATCTCCCAAACCGAGTTCTCGCCGCGCTTGGCGCTCCAGGAAATCGACTTGGCGCCTGCCGAGTGTAGTTTGTCCTCAACAATTTCGCCGAAGGTCTTCTTGGTGACCTCGTTGAAACGGTCGGCAGGCATCTCAATGCGAATCGACTTGGCGAGGTCAATCATGTGACCCAGCTCTTCAATGACCGGGTGAGCAAAACGTTCAATGAAAGTAAGGCTGGATCCGCTCGACTCGGCCAACTCAACAATCGTCTTGCCGGCTCGGATTGCGTCCTGGATTTCTCGTGGAGTCAGTTCAACGCCCGGGGCGTCATTTAGTTTCTTGTCTTTCAAAGTTTTCAGGAGAGCCTCGTCAACATGGAGGCTGAAACGTTCACCGTCTGTCGATATCAGCAACAGGGTGTCTTGATCACGTCCGATTGGGTTGAGTTCGCGCACTGTTTCTCCTTGGATTAGAGTTTGCCACTAGGCGCGTTAGAAACCTCGCATTTAGTTAGGTGTGGAATAAAGAACTTTTTTTCGAAGTTTTAGTGTTTTGCGTTTGCGAAATCGCAATAGATGTTGGACACTATTCGCGCCTAGCGCAATTTTCACCGTTTCACGAAGGGTAGGCAGATGGCCACCGATTACGATGCACCACGTAAAGGCGACGACGACGCTGAGTCGCTGGATGCGCTGAAAGAGCGCCTTCCAGAGAAAAGCCAGGTCAGTTCGGAGCTTGACGAGGTTGAGCACGTTGGTGAAATCATCGACCCAGAGCGTCACGATGAACTAACCGAGGTAGTCGTTATCCCACCACAGAGCGATGAGTTCACCTGTATGCAGTGCTTCATTGTGAAGCACCGTTCCCAGGCCTCGAAGAAGAAGATCGACGGACACGCGGTGTGCGTCGAGTGTGCCGGCTAAGCCTTATTGATTAGCGCTGCGAGCTCTTCAGGACGTCGCGTGGTTACCAGCCAATACGGTGTTGGGTCATTAGGGTCGTTTAGTTCGATTTTCACTAGCTTCTTTACGCTCGCTTGGATGCACAGCCAGGCTCGTGCGTCGAGGTTTCGTCCTAGCTCTTCAAACTGACGCTCTCGTTCAATTACTTCAGCCTTACCTAAGAGCGCAAGCGGAATCTCGGCATTTCTAGCCGCCAGTGTTTCACCGTCACATAGAAGAACCGGCGAGGAAAAATAAACGAAAAAGCAAAACGCGGCGGTGATCAAACCGGCCACAATCGAAGCAAATTCAGGGGCGAGCGGAAGCATTACTGCAAGGACGCTTGGGAATAGCAGTATCGGAAGAATCAGATTTGAAGCACTCGGTAGCACTCGTTCGCGAAACACAATCACAGTTTTAGATTACGCTCTACTCATGACTCAAAGTGTGCCTGTGCTAATTGTTGCTGATCCAGAACTACGTCCCGCTTACGCTCAGCCTGGCGATGCCGGCTGTGACCTTCGCGCTTCGGAAAGCACCGTGGTTCCAGCACGTGGACGCGTTCTCGTCAAGACTGGCGTATCTATCGCACTGCCTGAGGGCTACGTTGGTTTGGTTCACCCACGCTCTGGTTTGGCGGCAAAGAGCGGCATCACCGTGCTGAACACTCCAGGCACCATCGATGCCGGTTACCGTGGCGAAATTATGGTCACTCTGTACAACAGCACAGACCAAGACTTCCCAGTTGCACGTCTAGATCGAATTGCACAGTTGGTCATACAGGAATTCGCCAAGGCAGAGTTCGTTGTCGTCGACTCACTCCCAGAGTCGCACCGCGGAGATTCAGGATTTGGTTCGACCGGAGTCAAGTAAGCACATGACTGAGCTAGTAACTTCT
>JBEBAN010000040.1:0-8277 GCA_041158865.1 Actinomycetota bacterium | reverse complement strand
GGTGATTCAGGAGACTCCGAATCTGCCGATTACTCGAACATTGAAGCAGATCACGACGACTTTGAATCAGAGAGCGCCGGCGTTATTGACCGCCTAAAGATTTGGCGTTGGAAACCGATGACGGCAATCGATTCGCTTACCGTCAACTGGGTCGAGAACACTGCACGCTTCTCCCCTGTAGTGAGTCGCATAGTCAACGATGGCGCATACCTTCAGGCGATGCTTGGTTCGCTGGTTGTGGTTGGCTACTTCACATCGGTGGTGCTCGGAGTGGCTGCGGTTGACAGTGGCGCCGAGACGATGGCCGCGAGCGGACGAATTGGCTTCCTGGTTGCCATCATGGCCCTCGGTATGTTGGACGCGCTGGCCGGTGCCCTAGGTATGGCTGTGTTCACCATCACTTCGATTGCTATGTTTGGCTTCCACGGCGTGGGTGATGCTCGCTACCTGATGTCAATGCTGATTCTTGGCTTTGCACCAAGCATCATGGCCACGACATTCCGCAAGATTCGTAGGCCAGCAATTGAGAACCTGAACGACGCGTGGGAACGCATCATAGACCTTGCCCTGATTGGTTTCATCTCGGTTCTAACCGTTATGACTCTGGTTGGTTCGGTTTCCGCTTTTGCCGGCGCTACCGTGCCATTGGCTGCAGACATGAAGCCAATCGCATTCGTGATTACCGGTTTTGCCCTGGCTCGAGTCTTCCTTGAGGAAGCAGCAGCCAAGTGGGCTCCAGAACGCCTCGACCGAATCAACCCAACCGAAGTACCAGGCACGGTTTCGTGGCAACCTTGGGCTTCGCTTGGCCTCAAATTCGGAACTCTGATCCTGATGATCGGTGGAATGGTTGGCTTCGGCTGGCACTTATTTGTTGGCGCGACCTTGATCTTCCTCCCTGGCGTTATCGGAATGATCTGGACCGACCTTCCTAAGGTACGTTGGATTCACGAATTCATCCCAGGTGGTATAGGTGCTCTAGCCTTCGCAACCCTGATCTCCGCATACAGCGGTGACACGGTGAACTTCCTACTCGGTAAGTCGGAAATGTACGGTCAGCTGTCGTTCATCTTGATTCCACTACCGGTAATCCTGATTTCGATCCTTGGCCTATTTGCAAAGCCTGAAGAGAAACTGTGGCAGAGAGCCAATAAGCGCTGGGTTTATCTAGTGGGTGGCGTTGCAGTCTTCCTATTTACGGTCCAGGTGACCGATTTCATCCCTACCATATTCGGCTAGGAATAATTTTTGCATAAGTGCAGTTATGCTATTTAAGTCTCATCAAGGAGCTCTTTTATGCATCGCCTAGCCAAACTCAGCCTGGTAAACCGTTCCGTTGTAGCACTGGCAACAATCATCATTGCCGCCTTCGGTGCCTTTTCTCTTACGTCTCTGAAGCAGGAACTACTTCCTTCGTTTGAGACTCCTCAAGCTGCGATCATCACCGTCTACCCTGGCGCATCTGCCGAGGTGGTAGACAAGCAGGTTAGCCAGAAGATTGAGGCACAGGTTCGAACCATCGACGGCCTAGTCACCAGTTCTTCGACGTCACAGAACAACCTCTCGGTGGTTCGCGTTGAGTTGGACTATGGAACCACTACAGCCAAGGTCAAAGAGGAACTGGCGAACGTAATCGCATCGGTGCAGGCAAGCCTTCCAGACACCGCAAAACCTAAGGTCGTGGCCGGAAGCTTCGACTCGGTTCCAATCATCTCGCTCGGTATTAGCAGCAGCGACAACGAAAAACTTGGACCACTGCTGGAAGACGTTGCGCCAACCATCTTTGGTGAAATCAACGGCGTTCGCGATGTTTCGGTTTCGGGAGTTAAGACCAAGCGCATCAACCTAAAGCTAGACAACGCCAAGCTTGCCAAAGCGGGCTTGAGCCAGCAGTCGGTAACCACAGCGCTCCAGCAGAGCGGCTTCGTGCTTCCTGCGGGCAGCATCCGCGACGACCAGGGCGAAATCACTCTGCAAGCCGGAACCCCGGTTGAGTCGGTTGCCGCTCTCAAGAAGATCGCACTGATTCCTTCGAGCTCATCATTTTTCAAGACCACGGTCATCCCAATGGTTGGTCCGGTAACCGTTCCAACTACCCCGAAGGTTTACACCATCGGCGATGTTGCCAAGGTCACTTATCAGGACGCACCTGTCACAACTATCGCTCGAGTGAACGGGCTCGAAGCGCTATCGCTTTCGATCACCAAGACTCAGGACGGCAACACCGTTGCCATCTCGCACGCGGTGCAAGACAAGCTTCCTGAACTAAAGAGCAAGCTTGGTGGCGACGTAACCGTCACCATCATCTTCGACCAGGCACCATATGTTGAAGAGTCGCTTCACGAACTAAGCAGCGAAGGTCTTCTAGGTCTTGGCTTTGCCATCGTAGTCATCTTGCTTTTCCTGTTGTCGGTTCGCTCTACCCTGGTAACCGCAATCTCGATCCCAACCTCGGTGCTGATCACATTTATCGGCCTGAGTGGTCTTGGATACTCGCTGAACCTATTCACCCTCTCGGCACTAACCATTGCCATCGGACGCGTGGTCGATGACTCGATCGTGGTCATCGAAAACATCAACCGTCACCTCTCCTACGGCGAACCAAAGAAGAAGGCAATTCTTCGCGCAGTGAAGGAAGTCGCCGGTGCTATCACCGCAGCAACCATCACTACCGTCGCAGTATTCCTACCAATCGCTTTGGTTGGCGGCCTCGTTGGTGAGCTCTTCCGTCCGTTCTCGTTCACCTTCTCGATTGCACTGATCGCGTCGCTGTTCGTGTCGCTCACCATCGTTCCAGTACTTGCTTTCTGGTTCCTAAAGGCGCCAGCCGCTCAGGACTTCAAGACCGCTGCGGCAGCTGCGAAGCACGCCGAGAAGGTTCGTGCAGAAGAGGAAGCCAAGGAGCGCAAGAGCTGGCTCCAGCGCGGTTACCTACCGGTAATCACCAAGACCCAGAAGCACCCGATTGTCACCATCGTCGCTAGCGTCATTATCCTGATTTTGACCTTCGGTATGGTCGGCTTCCTAAAGACTGACTTCATCGGTTCTAGCGGTTCGAACTCCATGATCGTGAACCAGAACCTAGCCGCTGGAGCCACCCTGGCCGACCAGTCGGCTGCGGCAGCCAAACTAGAGAAGCTGCTCACCACCGACCAAAAGGACAAGGTTGATGTGGTCTTGACCACCATCGGTTCCAGCGGTGACGCCAGAACCGCTCTGGGTCTTGCCGCAGGTGGCATCCAGCACCAGATCACTCTGAAGGCCGGCGTAGACATGGAAGCTTTCAAGGCAGACCTACTCAAGGCAGCCGCGAGCGACACCAGCCTTGGTGAAATCAAGTACGCCGCTGCCGGAGGTGGCTCATTTGGCTCTACCGGAACCGTCGATGTAAAGGTAGTAGCCAAGGACGATGCGACTCTGGAAACCGCCATCGCGACCGTCCAGAAGGCCCTAGACGGCTCGACCGGCACGACCGAGATCACCAACTCGATGGCCGAGAAGCAGCGCACCATCCAGATCACCATCAACCGAACCAAGGCAGCCCAGAAGGGACTAAGCGAAATCGCACTCAGCGGTATCGTTGCCGGTCTAATGCAGCCAACCTCGATTGGTTCGATCAACATCAACGGCGTCGCGACCGACATCTATGTCGTACCTAAGAAGCCTGCAACCACCATCAAGCAGATCAAGAACCTGAAGGTTCCAACCATGGTTGGCGAGGTTAAGCTTTCCAGCCTGGCCAAGGTTGAACTTGCTGAGATTCCGGTTTCGCTAACCACCGAAAAGGGTGACCGAACCGCGAAGGTTCAGCTAACTCCAGACGGCAAGAACCTGGGTGCAACCACAGCAGATGTGACCGCACGTCTAGCCAAGGTTAAGGACCAGCTTCCTGCTGGCGTCACCGCAACCCTAGGTGGAGTTTCCCAGCAGCAGGCCGAGTCGTTCGGTCAACTTGGGCAAGCACTGCTCGCCGCTATCGCGATCGTGTTCCTAGTGATGGTTGCCACCTTCCGCAGCATCCGCCAGCCACTGGTGCTACTGATCTCGATTCCGTTTGCGGCAACCGGTGCCTTCGTAGCCCTGCTACTCTCCGACACCGCTCTAGACGTATCGGCACTAATCGGTATGTTGCTCTTGGTCGGTATCGTGGTCACCAACGCGATCGTGCTGATTGACCTCATCAACCAGTACCGCAAGGAAGGTCGCCCAATTCAGGAAGCCATCTTGGACGGCGCACGCCAGCGACTACGTCCGATCCTGATGACCGCACTAGCAACCATCTTTGCCCTAACCCCGATGGCCCTCGGTGCCACCGGTGGTGGCGGCTTCATCTCGAAGCCACTGGCAATCGTGGTTATCGGTGGTCTATTCAGCTCGACCGTGCTGACCCTAGTGATCGTCCCAGTTCTCTACTGGCTGATCGAGGGTGGCAAGGAACGCAAGGCCCTTAAGCTTGCCAAAAAAGCGGTCAAAGCCTAACCAAAGTTAGAATTGGGGAGACCTCGGATGACCGGGGTCTCCCCAATTTTTTAAGGCGTGATTACGATTAGCGACTACCTGGTATGGATCGACTGCGAGATGACCGGTCTAAATGTAGAAAAAGACTGCCTCGTGGAGATTGCCGTAGTCGTAACCGACTCCGAGCTGAACGTCCTAGACACAGGCCTTGATCTGGTCATCAAGCCGAATGCCGAGTCACTCAATAACATGAACGACTTCGTCACCAACATGCACACCGAGTCCGGGCTAATCAACGAGTTCGATTCAGGCTTGCCACTTGAAGTAGCTGAGCGCAAGGTTCTCGACTACATCCAACGCTGGGTTACCGACCCTCGCCAAGCACCGCTTGCCGGCAACAGCATCGGCACCGATCGCATGTTCATCAACCGCTACATGCCAACGCTGGACGAATTCCTCCACTACCGAAACATCGACGTCTCCAGCATCAAGGAACTCACCCGTCGCTGGTATCCGAAGGTTTACTTCCAGCTCCCAAAGAAAGACGGCGGTCACCGAGCACTTGCCGACATCCTGGAATCAATCCACGAGCTAAAGTACTACCGCAAAACCGTATTCGTGGAGCAGCCTGGCCCTACCACCGACCAATCGAAGGAAGCGGCAGCCTCTCTGTAGTGCTAAACTCTAAAGGTTGCCGTAAGGCTACATGGTGGGTATAGCTCAGCTGGTAGAGCACCTGGTTGTGGTCCAGGGGGCCGCGGGTTCAAGTCCCGTTACTCACCCCAAATAAAAACCCCCGCGGGAATCCGCAGGGGTTTTTTCAGTTTTAGAAGCTACTGACCTGCACGCTCGATGATGAGCTCATGCACACGACCTGCGTCTGCCTGACCCTTCATCGCCTGCATGACAGCACCGATAACTGCACCAGCCGCCTGAACCTTACCCTCACGGATCTTGTCCAGAACGTCAGGCTGCTTGGCAAGCGCTTCATCGATGGCGGCCATCAGGGCGCCGTCATCGGAAACAACCTCAAGGCCCTTAGCCGAGACAATCTCGGCAGGGTTTCCCTCACCGGCAAGAACCGCAGCCAGAACCTCACGACCAATGCGGTCATTGATCTTGCCGCCCTCGACCAAAGCGGCAAGTTCCGCAACTTGCGCCGGAGTGATGTTCAGTTCGGAAACGTCCTTGTCGTCGGCGTTAGCAGTACGAGCAATCTCACCAGTCCACCACTTACGTGCAGCCTGCGGCGTAGCACCGGCAGCAACGGTCTCCTCAATCTGGTCTAGAAGCCCAGCATTGACGACGTCACGCAACTCTAGGTCGCTAAGACCCCAAGCCGCCTGAAGGCGCTTACGTCGCTCCTGAGGGTTCTCAGGTAGCGAAGCGCGCAATTCCTCAATCAGCTCACGAGAAGGCGCCACAGGAACCAGGTCTGGCTCTGGGAAGTAACGGTAGTCATCGGCGTCTGACTTCGGGCGACCGGAAGAAGTGGTTCCCTTGTCTTCGTGCCAGTGACGGGTCTCCTGCAGGATGGTTCCGCCGTTAGCCAGGATGTGAGCCTGACGCTGAATCTCGTAACGAACCGCACGCTCGATCGAACGAAGCGAGTTCACGTTCTTGGTCTCGGTACGAGTACCAAGCTTCTCCGCACCGTGCGGACGTAGCGAAACGTTAGCGTCACAACGCACATTGCCGCGCTCCATACGAGCCTCAGAAACGTCCAAAGCCTTGACGATGTCGCGAATAGCGCGAACGTAGGCAGCCGCCAACTCAGGCGCCTCAGCCCCAGCTCCATAAACCGGTTTGGTCACGATCTCGATCAGTGGGACACCACCGCGGTTGTAGTCAACCAGCGAGAACTCAGCACCCTGAATACGTCCGGTGTTTCCACCAACGTGAGTCAGCTTTCCAGCATCCTCTTCCATGTGAGCACGCTCGATGTTCACGCGGAATACGTTGCCAGAAGGAACCTCGATGTCGATGCCACCTTCGAAAGCGATCGGCTCATCAAACTGCGAGGTCTGGAAGTTCTTGGCAAGGTCTGGGTAGAAGTAGTTCTTGCGAGCAAAACGACCGGTTGGCTGAATCTCGCAACCGAGGGCCAAACCAATCTTGATCGCAGACTCAACTGCCTTCTTGTTCACAACCGGCAGTGCACCAGGCAACCCTAGACACACTGGGCAAACATTGGTGTTCGGGTCATCGCCGAAGTCGTTGCGGCAACCACAGAACATCTTGGTCTTGGTGTTCAGCTCAACGTGAACCTCTAGACCAATCACAACTTCAAACTGAGCAAGAGCCTGCTCGTAGTTCATTAGTTCAGCCTTAGCCATTAGGCACCTGCCTTTACTTCTGGAGCGAAGTCAATCATTCGCTTACCCCAAACGCCTTCGTGAGCCGCTTCCAAAACCGAACCAACCTCGTAAAGCTTCTTCTCACCACGAGCCGGAGCCAGGAGCTGGATCGAAGAAGGCAAGCCATCTTCATCGGCCAAACCGTTAGGCAGCGACATTCCAGGAATACCGGCAAGGTTCGCAGGGATGGTCGCAATGTCGTTTAGATACATCGCTAGCGGATCTTCCATCTTCTCCCCCAGCTTGAACGCGGTGGTCGGAGCAGTTGGCGAAACCAAAACATCCGCCTGAGCAAATGCAGCATCGAAGTCACGCTGAATCAGGGTGCGAACCTTCTGAGCCGAACCGTAGTAGTCGTCGTAGTAACCACTCGATAGCGCGTAGGTTCCAAGGATGATTCGACGCTTCACCTCAGGGCCGAAACCAGCCTCACGGGTAGCAGCCATCACGCGCTCAATGGTTGGGTTACCGGTTGGGGTAACACGCAGACCGAAACGAACGCTGTCGAACTTAGCAAGGTTCGAGGATGCCTCCGCAGGCAAGATCAGGTAGTAAGCAGCAATCGCATACTGGAACGAAGGGCAAGAAACCGAAACAATTTCAGCACCGGCAGCCTTTAGCAGCTCCAAGGACTCGTTGAAGCGTGCCGAAATACCAGCCTGGAAACCTTCTCCGGAAAGTTCCTCAATAACACCAACGCGAAGCCCAGCCAACGAACCATTCTTCGCGGCTTCAACCATCGAACCCAAAGATTCAGGTAGCGAAGTGCTGTCGCGCTCGTCGTGACCAGCAATGACGTCGTGAAGAAGAGCAGCATCCTGAACGTTACGAGCAACCGGACCAATTTGATCCAAAGAAGAACCCAGAGCAATCAAACCGTAACGGCTAACGGCACCATAGGTTGGCTTGGTTCCAACGGTTCCGGTCATAGCAGCCGGGTACCGAATCGAACCACCGGTGTCTGAACCGATAGCCAAAGGAGCCATGAAAGCACCAACAGCAGCGGCCGAACCACCACCGGAACCACCAGGAATACGATCCAAAGCCCAAGGGTTCGAAGTCGAACCGTATGCCGAGAACTGCGTGGTTGAACCCATCGCAAACTCGTCCAGGTTGGTCTTACCAAGAATCGGCATCATCTCGGCACGAAGCTTCGCAACCACGGTCGAGTCGTATGGAGGTACCCAGCCCTCAAGAATCTTCGAACCAGCTGTAGTTGGTTCATCAACGGTAGTCAGGTTGTCCTTCACGGCAACCGGCAGACCAGCCAGCGCAGGCAGCTTCTCCCCTGCAGCACGCTTACGGTCAACCTCAGCAGCGGTGGCCAAAGCGCCGGCGGCATTCACATGCAAAAATGCATGAACAACCCCGTCAACGGAAGCAATTCGATCCAGATGCGCCTGGGTAAGTTCAACCGAGGTAATCTCCCCAGAAACCAACTTGGCAAGCTGTTCGGTGGCTG
>JBEBAN010000039.1:0-8878 GCA_041158865.1 Actinomycetota bacterium | reverse complement strand
CCAGAGAGCCAAAGATTTCCGGTTGTAAGTTCTAGTAACGCCCACTTTTCACCAATCGCAGCGAGTTGATATTCGCCATCGTTGACACCAGAAACTGCTTCACCATCGTTCCAGGTTTCGCGAATTGGATCGTACTTGAAAACCCGCTTGGAGGCGGCACTGAATGCCAGCACCTGTTCGTCTGAGCTAACCGCGGTAGCAGCAAATTTCTCAACACCTTTTGGCGGAGAAACCGGCTTAGGTGCTCCGAAGACCGAACCACTGAGCATCGAAAGATAAAGCTGCCCGTTATCGAGAACCATCGCGGTCACCGAATCACCCATCTCAATCGAGACGACCTGCATCTCAAGTGAAATACTCTCTTCGCTGTCGGCTCCGTAGTCGATTGGGTTAACCGAACTGATGTTGATGTAGCGCTTACTTCCCTCGGCGAACAGCAAATCGCCGGTGGCACCCTGCACCAACTTGTTCGGAAGTTCCACCGAGTTATAAGAGGTGAGTTCGTTGACCTCGGTGTTAACCCGACCGTAGGCGGTAAGACCGCTTTGCGCCGTGTCGCCGCCCGTGACCGAAGAGTTTTTCTGAAGAATCCAGATGTTCTGGCTGTCGGTCTTGACGTTCTTGACGTCAAAACCCTCGGAGAAGATTGCAATGGCTGCAATAAGCGCCACAACGACGACTATAGCCGTCGCTTGCAATAATTTCCCTGCGCCGAAGCGTGACTCGCGGGAGCCGCGCGGTGAACTCAACTAAACCCCCGAAGACCCCAACACTACAACGCCGATACCGAAACTGATGATGAGCGTACCCAACAGGGCCCAGAACAACGGACCTGGCTTGAACTGACGCTTAGCCGGCACGAACTTGTTGGACTCCGCGCAAATCGGACACTCATCCGGATTGACCGGCTTGGAAGCTCCTCGTCTACGAGAACCGCCCTCCGGCTCAACGTAGACTCCGCTACCTTCGACCTTGATCTTTTTGTGACCGCAAGGGTACTTCTCGGAGTCATCATCACCGAGCATTGCGGAAAGGTCGGTAGGAATGGTCAGCCTGGTAACTGGAAACTGAAGTTCCTTCTGAACATCGTTCAGCGCCATCGCAAACTCCGCCATGCTGCCAAAACGCTGTTTTGGATCATGGAACATCGCCTTATTTAGAACCGCGTCGACGATAGTTGGAATACCGTTGCGAGGAATCTTGGTGTAAATGGCCTTGATGATTCGCTTCGAAAGCTGCTCGTTGGTGTTCAACTTTGAATCTGCAACCTCAAACGGGCTTCGTCCGACTAGCAGCGAATAAATGGTTGCTCCAAGTGACCAAATGTCAGAGGCTGGAGTGCCAAGCGATTTCATTGAAACTACTTCTGGCGCACTCCATGGTAGCGACATCGCAACTTGGTCGCCGCTTTCTGGGGTAGCAACCAGGTCAGCAATACCGAAGTCGGAAAGTTTTGGCACGCCTAGGTTGCTGAGCAGAATGTTCGAAGGTTTGATGTCGCGGTGAACGATGCCGGCCTGGTGAACCATCTCAAGTGCGCAGGCAATCTGAACACCAACATCCAAAACGGTTTCTAGCGGAAGTGGGTTGGCACGCCAGTTACTGCCGAGCGACTTTGGGCAAAGTTCCATCGCCAGATATGGGTAGCCATCTCTGGAAACCTTGGCTTCGATCAGGGTGACGATGTTCGGGTGGTCAGAGAACTTGGCAAGCTTGTTCGCCTCAGACATGAACTTGGTCTCGTCTGCGGTGCCGCCTCGAACCTTCTTTACGAACACCTTGACCGCGAGCTTGCGATCTGGCGAGGTCTGACGGTATAGCAGTACATCGGCGAAACCTCCCCTACCCAGCGGGGAGTGATATTCCATTCCCTGGATTGAAGGTGGAACGATTGGAAGACGCTCAGCCATTGTTGTCCCCTCTAATTAGTTTGAAACTTTCGCTGCCTGCCGATAGGTCTAGCAACAACCACTTGCCCGCCACGCGAATCACGTGGTGATTGCCGTTGCAATCTAGAGTCCAGTTGATTTTGTAGGCGAGGTTGTCGATACCGCTGGCGCAGGTTCTAATTTTATTCGACTCATCTTTGGCGTTATTTATGCTCGGAGTCTTGCCGTCCTCGGCGTCCTCGATTAGTCTCTTACGACTTGGCTCATCGACCAGAACCGAGATCGGAGTTGTCGCGCCGTCCACGCGAACCGAAGCGCCGGAAATCTTGCCGATCTTCTGTTCAAGCCCATCGGCCAGGTTCAAAATCGAGAGGTTCTTGGCAACCAGTTTGCGGTCATCGAAAAGGTACACCGAGACCGAGTTTGACGCGGAAACTCGTGAGATTTCAAAACGGGTTTTAGACATCTTGGTGGTCCAAGCCAGCGTTCCTTGCGACACATCCACCAACGAAACAATTCGGTTGTGCTTGCCACTCAGTAGAAACAGTTTGCTGTACCAACTGCGGTTCATGGCGGTGGTGCGGGTATCGTCGCGACTTATCGCGTATCCCTTGGCTTCTAGAGTCCACTTCGGGTCACCATAACCCGAGATTCCGGTGACCGTGATGTCGTGGCCCTTCAGGCCACCCTGAGACTCAAGGTTCGTGGCCTTATCGGAGACGCCATCGCCCTTGATTTCGATGGTGTGCTTTCCGATTCGGTAAAGCTTCACCGCTGCCTGACCATGCCAGTCTTCGAACTTGCCCGAGCCGATGTTGACCGCCTGAGGCTGGTCATCCTTCTCGCGTCCGAGCACGAGTCGGGTACCAACCACCGGAATGCCACCCATTGGCTTGAGATCAGACTCAACACTCCAGCGAGGCGAGCTGAAACGCTTGGAACGGTATTTCGCGTAGCGGAAATCCTTCTTCGCACCGCCGGTCATAACCAGAACACTGCGAAGGTTGCCAGGAATAGCGAATACTTCCAACACCGGCGACTGAATGATCGGCTGAGCTTTACTCTTTGCGATGACTGGGTCGGTGATGGTTCCATTGAGCCTGTTGTATGGAACCAGGGTCTTCATCTTTTTGTTGTCGTTTTCATCGATCGACTTGCTATCGCCACCGACGTCACCGCCGTTTACGTCGATGAATTTCACGATGATTTCGTTCAGTCCTGGAATCTCGACAAGGTGCTTCGACCACTTCTCGGTCCAGTCCAGTTCGGCAGCCAAATCAACCTTCCAAATCGATTTACCGGTGGCGAGATCAACCAAAGCAAGCGTGCTAGGTACTGGATCGTCGGCATTCTTGCAGTCCTTGTTCTCCAGATCGTTCTGGATCAGCACGATCGCTTGGTTTTGATCCATGGTCGCGGTTTCGAAAGTCGCACAGCCGGCCTTGCCGGTCACCTCAAGATCGTAGGTCCACGGGCTGGTAGCGCTAACACCGGGTAGGTCTTCGTTTGCTACAACGGCTTTCACCGGACGAGTGTGATCGAGGTAGTCCACGAGATTCATGAGTCCGTAGATCGCCAGAATTGGAAGCAGGAGCGAGGCGACGGTTCTTAGGGATCGGCCGTATTTTCTGCGTCCGCGGGTCTTGATCCTCTTGTACTTGACCTCTGGGTCCTTTTGTACGACCGGCTGTGGCTGAGCCAAAACCTTCGGGTTTGCCTGCTCGAATTTGGCATTCAAAATCCAGGCGCGAAGTTCTTCAAAGGTTGCAGGGTTTTCCAAGAGATCGTCCCAGACTTCTGGGTATCCGTTGGCAAGCCTGGAAAGCACACCAGGTGAAGTCTTTGGGTCGCGTGCCAGCGACTTCGCCTGGCTGACCGACATTCCGCGAGTATTCGTCATCGTTCGTACTTCCCATCGAGGCGAAGTTTCGTGACGGTGATCACGATAATGAGCATGGCAACCAGGTACGAACCTGCAGTGCCCCAAGAGTAAAGACTGTGCTCCCAGAGTGGATCTTCATCGAGGCTTGGTGATATTGCTCCAAGGTTTACCGTGCTGGCCGACATTGCAAAACCCCAGCGAGCGATGACGCCGATAGCGAGGGTGGAGATTAGTCCGCGGTCGTTAATCTGCAGTAGCCCACCGTTCAAGACCAGCTGAGCCATCAGGAACACCACGAACAGCGGCATTACCTGTTCACCGGATTTCACCATCGCCGAAATCAGTAACCCTGAGACCATCGAAACCAACGCCGTGAGAGCCAGTGCCACAAAAAGCTCGAGCGTTGGCGAATCGAAGAAGTTTGCTTCTATCGGAGCAGTTTTCGCCTGGAAGGTCACGAAGGTCAGCATGCCGGCCATGAAAACGGAGAGCACACCGAAGATCAGGAACTTCGAACTCAGGTACGCCGAAACAGGTAAGCCAACGGATCGTTCTCGAAGGAAAATCTGACGTTCGCCAACCAAATCTCGAATTGAGATGGAAGCACCCATAAACGTTGCACCGATGACCAACATCGATATCAGCTGGCTAGGTTCGGCCGGAGTCGAATTTGAAGCTGGCCCTAAACCTGCCGTTCCCGGCACAACCAAGACCAAGAGACCCACGATCACCGGCAACATCAGCAGGAACATCAGGTAACCGAAGTCGGCAAAAATTAGACTAAGTTGCCTTGCGCAAAGGGTAAAGAACTGGCTCACCCAAGGTGCCGAAACTCGCTTGGTGACCACACCAGAAACCTTGCTCTCCTCGGGAACTTCAATCGGCTTCGGGTTGTGCTCTAGGTAGCGGCGGTAGGCGGCTTCCGGGTCTTCTTTAATGACCGCGAAAATGTCGGCCCAGTCGGTCGTTCCGAAGTAACTGTTGATGCCCTTAGGTGAACCGTAGTAAGCCGGCATTCCACCTGGAGCCAAAACTAGGACGTCGTCGCAGATGTCCAACTGTGCCACAGAGTGAGTCACGACCAAGACACCGCGGTCATCGGTTGCCAGCTCACGCAGGGTCTTCATGACCTGACGGTCCATTGCTGGGTCAAGGCCGCTAGTTGGTTCGTCCAAGATGAGCAGCGACGGCTCGGTCAATAGCTCCAGTGCCACCGAAGCACGCTTACGTTGACCACCGGACAGCTTACGAATCACGGTTTGTCGATTGCTGTCTAGCTCCAGCCGTTCGATGACTCGGTCTACCTGCTTCTTGCGCTCGCTCGCTCCCCCATCAACTCGCAGACGAAGCTTGGCAGCGAAGTCCAAGGCGGTCTTAAGTTTCAGGGTGGTGTGCAGCACGTCGTCCTGTGGCACCAAACCGATACGCGACGAAAGCAGATCGTAGTTTTCGTAAACGCTAAATCCATCGAACTGAACCAGTCCGCTGCTCGGTTTATTGATTCCGGCGATCGCCTTCAGGAAGGTCGACTTTCCGGCACCGGACGGACCGATTACAGCGGTAAGCGTTCCAGGTGCGATGTGCACGTTGATGCCGCGCAGCAACTTCTTGCCGCCCTTGATCGTGAACTCGAGGTCATTTACGTAGAGACCGCCGGATTTCTCAGTCTGCGAACGGAGATAATCCAAGACACCGTCACGAATGGTGAGGTCGGTGTTACCGATGGTGATGACGTCACCTTCGTGTACCGGAGAGGTACGAATCAACTTACCGTTTACGTAAGTTCCGTTGGTAGAGCTCAAGTCTTCGATGACCAACGAACCACCGACATCCATGAGCCGCGCGTGTTTGCGGCTGACCAGGACGTCGGTCAGAATGAAGTCTGCCTCGGCAGCCTTACCAATGATTACGTCACTAGCAAGGCTTGCCAGCTGCGGCAGCACTTCGCGAACCTTGGCAGCGGCCGGTGCCACCGAAACCACGGCAGCCAGCGGGTCATTGCCGAGTCGAATCTCTAGCGGTGCCGAAACTTTGACCGAAGTTACCTGAACTCCGTTTACCCAGCAACCGTTAGCGCTACCGGCGTCGGTCAATTCCCAGGTCGAAGAAGCCGAATCGAAGGCGACCTTGAAGTGAATGCGCGAAATTGATGGATCACTGATTTGGAAGGTGGCATCAACTGACCGACCGACCGAAACGACTCGGTCGGGTGGGAAAACTTCCGCCCGATCCGCATAGGTGACTCTCAAATCGCTCATCAGTACAGCCTAAATCCAGCCGTGGAAGCAACCTTAGGAATGGTGGCCGTCAGCTTAGAAGTACGAGTCGAAGTTCCACCAGCATTGTTGGCGTATACAACAAGAAGGATACGCAAGCCACCTAGTTTCGAGGTGACCTGCAGTGGGCCTCCATCGAAGCCGACAATCAAGTTACAAGTGCTTGCAACCGAATTCGCTCCGGTCGAGGTGGATAGACCTACTGGAACCGTCGAAGGGCAGCTGTACCACTTATAAACACTGGTATCGATTGGCTGGGTGTTACTGCTCCAAACACCCGTACTCGTCGCCGTAAGTGTTGAGCCAACGGTTGGCGAATAGCTACTGATTACCGGATCGCTAGAGGCGGTTGCCACCACGGCAATCGGGCCGAAACCAGCGGTGTATCGAACCGAGGTTGTGCCATTTAGCTGGTTGGTCTGGACATTAATGGAGACCTTGGCAACAAGGTACTTTCCATCCATGTTCTGGTTGAGCTTTAGCGAGCTGGCAGAACCAAGGGACGTTGCATTACAAGAGGAGTCAAGTGTGTTGGCTGCCGTAACGGCGCTGGTGCAGAGATACCAGGCGTAACTGTAGTTAGAAGTTGCCGATGGGGCAGGAGTACCAGCCCAAGTTCCCTTGCTCACGGTAGCCAAAGCGGTTGACGAGTAAACCCTGCTACCGCTTACTTCTGGATCAGCAGTCGCATACGCGGCATCGCTCACGATCGCCGAACCGGTCGAGGTTTTCGACGAACTTCCAGCCGAGTTGGAGTAGGTCGTAACCAACATGATCGACTTACCAACTTGAGAGTCGGTCAACACTAAGTCAGCATTCGCACTGTCTGGAATCTCGGAGCATCCGTTTGGAGCGGTAGCGGTGCTAGTCGTGGCTTGGGTCGTACATGCGTACCAGGCGTACTGGGCACTTCCAGCTGCCGAAGGATAGGCCGTCGTGGTTGGGAGTACCGCGGTCAAGGTCTGACCATTGTGCGCTACTCCAGAGATGCCAGGCACGGTGTTGAAGACAGGTGCCATTTTGATTGGGCCCATCGTGGCGCTGAAGCTCAATCCGGTTCCCGCGTTCGGCTTTGCCACAATGCTTGTTGCTGTTTCCGAAACCTGTAAATATTTGCCCGCATATTCGGAGGTCAAAGTAATGGCGTTTGTGGTCACCGTTGTTGCAGTACAGTCATCGCCCGAAATAGAACCGGTTGCAGCGTGTTCCGTTTCACACACGTACCACTTATAGGTTTTGCTTGCAGCTGGGTATGAATCCCACGGAGCCGTCGCAGCGGTAATCCTGTTACTTACGCCAACGGTGTCACTTCCAGAAATAGTGACCGGAGAATTTGTTACCGGGGTTTTTGAAATTGCGACACTCGTGGTTGGTGCGTAATTCACCACGGTACCTACCGAGTTGGAAAGTGTCACCGCAACGGTAACGAACTTACCCTTCTGTTCAGCTACCAGCTGGTAGTTGTCATCGGTTGCATTTGGAATGGCATCACAACTGGCAGGCTTCTGCGAAATGTTAGTACCGACTTCGGAAGTACAGACGTACCACTGATAGGTTTCAGTCTCAATTTCAACACCACTACTCTTCGAAACCGAAGCCGAAAGGTATTCACCAACGTGCTTGTAACCAATAAGCGCGGTGTTACTCAAGAACTGTGGCGCTGTCTTCACCTCGGTAGTTGAAGCCGAGTAGTGCTTGGTCGAGTATGTCGCAGGAAGCCCAGTGTTGTTTCCACTTTGAACCGCGGTCTCTTCGACAACGAGGAACTTTCCACCCCACTCGCGCTTCAACTTGATGGTCTTATTCGTTTCACCTGCGATTGGAGAAGAGTCGCAACCGACCGGCTTGGAGTTCTGCGCGTTAGCCACGCTGCTGGAGCAGAGGTACCAGGCGTAGCTGTAGGTCAGTTGCGAAGGTAACGCGCTCCAAGCGCCGGCAGTTGCCGTCACAGCATTGACTCCGTTCGCAAACATATCGCCAGAAAGCGTAGGTGCTGAGGTGTTAAGAGGAGAAAGTGTGATCGCCTTGGTAAACGCAGAGTTCTTCTTGGTTGGATTGGTTCTGCTGGTGGCAGAAGCAAAAACCGCGATGTATTTGCCGACCATGGATGCATCGATTAGGAATTCGCGTTCGTTTGTGGCCTGCTGGTCAACACAAGTTTGTGGCGGTGCAGCCAAAGATTGCGAGTTTGAAGTCGTAGTACATACGTACCAGTCCCAGGTTGAGGTGGCTGCCGGATTACTGACGATGTTGAAGTTAGCCAACTTGAGCGTGTAGCCAACGTGGTAAATCGCAGGCTTGGCATTGCCTTGAGAGTCGATTCCGGTGCCGGTAATCAGTGGGTCCGTTGGGCCGAACTCAGGATCCATCTCAACATCACCAACCGAAGTTGAGTAAGACTGAATTATTGCCGAAGCCGAGTTCGGGTTAATTCTTGCCGTACCACCTGAACGGTAGATCAGGTGCTTACCCATGTAAGTGCGCGTGATGGTGTAGCTGGGGCTCTTGGCATCAGGGATTTCAATGCAGCCTGCTGCTGGAAGGCTGGTGCTGGTCTGATTAACTGCCGAGTTACACGCAAACCACTGGCTTGAGTTGATGTCCTCGCTCACACTAGGTGTGGCAGCAAATGTTCCGCTGGTGCCAACAATGGTGTCACCCACGGCTGGCTTACCGTTGCCTGAAACCGAAATTGTCGATGGAGTAACCACATACGGTGCTTCGGTAATAGCTGGAGTGGTCACGGTCCAAGACGTACCTACCGCGAAACTGTTTTCGGCAGTCATGCGGCCCATTAGCAGCTTGCCGCGATCAGCTTGGGTCAGTGTATA
>JBEBAN010000038.1:0-9229 GCA_041158865.1 Actinomycetota bacterium | reverse complement strand
GACCAAGATTGGCACGATTCCCCGCGCCTGCAGGTCTTCGATGAGTGGCCTAGCTACCGCCTGGTATTCTGCTGCGGTTGATTCATCGGTGATGTTCAACCAGTCGAGCAGGCGGTGCGGAATGCCCTGACGTTCTTCCAGTGAAAGCTTGGCAGTTCCAATGTCCATGCCCTTGTAGAACTGCATGGAATCGCAGTTGATGACTTCACCGCTAAGACCCTTTGCTGCCAGATGCTGAGCAATGGCGATGCCGAGATCGCTCTTCCCGGTACCGGTTGGCCCGACCACGGCGATTAGCGAAGTCATTTGCGCACTGAAAGCGATAGCGAGCCACGCTTTGGAGCTGCTGCCTCAAGGCGTTCGAAGGCATCGCCGCCACGGGTACGGCGAACCTGAATTTCGCTGGCATCTTTAGGGTCAGCAAGTAGGTGGTAAGGAGCCGCTTCGGTCACGGTCACGGTCACCATGTCTCCGGGACGAGGCGCTGAAACGCCCACAGGCAGGCTGAAGTGAACTAAGCGGTTATCGCGGGCTCTACCGGTGAAACGACCGGTAGCGTCGTCCTTGCGACCTTCAGCCGCAACCAGAACCTCAACCTCGGTGCCGATTTGCTTCTTATTCTCCTGCCAAGCAATGTCGTTGCACTTTGCCAGGAGTCGCTCGAAGCGGTCCTGAACGACTTCCTTTGGTAGTTGATCCGGAAGCTCGGCAGCTGGAGTACCTGGGCGCTTTGAATACTGGAAAGTGAACGACACAGCAAAGCGTGATTCCTCGGCAACACGCATAGTCTCGAGGAAGTCTTCTTCAGTTTCACCAGGGAAACCAACGATGATGTCGGTAGAGATGGCAGCGTGAGGAATTTTCTCCCGAACCTTCTCGAGAATCCCCAAGAACTTGGTGCTGCGGTAACTGCGGCGCATCTCCTTGAGGATTCGGTCACTTCCGGACTGCAGGGGCATGTGAAGCTGAGGCATGACGTTTGGCGTCTCAGCCATGGCGTCGATCACATCTTCGGTGAACGCCGCTGGGTGAGGCGAGGTGAAGCGCACACGCTCTAGGCCCTCAATCTGTCCCATCGCACGCAGCAACTTTGCGAAGGCACCCTTGTCGCCGAATTCGACTCCATAAGTGTTCACGTTTTGACCGAGCAGAGTGATTTCGACCACGCCTTCGGCAACCAGCGCCTCGATCTCAGCCAGAATTTCCCCAGGACGACGGTCGCGTTCTTTTCCGCGCAGGCTAGGAACGATGCAGAAGGTGCAGGTGTTGTTGCAACCAACCGAAATTGAGACAAGTGCCGAATAAGCCGAGTCACGCTTCGTTGGCAGAGAGCTTGGGAAGGCCTGCAGAGATTCAACGATCTCAATCTGAGCTTCATGGTTGTGTCGGGCTCGGTCAAGCAGGGCAGGCAAGGATCCGATGTTGTGAGTACCGAAGACTACGTCAACGACTGGCGACTTTGCCAAAATGGTGTCTTTGTCTTTCTGCGCCAAACAACCACCAACTGCAACCTGTAGGTCAGGATTTGCAGCCTTGCGTTCGGCAAGCTGAGCCAGATTGCCGTAAAGCTTGTTGTCGGCGTTTTCACGAACAGCACAGGTGTTGAAAACGATGACGTCTGCTTCTGCTCCATCGGCCGGAACCAAGCCAGCACCCTCGAGCAGGCCTGAGAGGCGCTCGGAGTCGTGAACGTTCATGGCACAGCCGAACGTGCGAACCTCATAGGTGCGTTGTTTTGTGGGTGTCATCAGACTTCCGATTTTACCGCCTGAGCCAGCCCGTGGTTGGTGGCAGTGTGAACGATGTTGCCCGAGTATCCCTTGCGAGCTAGGTAGCCCGATAGCCGACGCTTGGCAACCTCCGGCTCGAGTGAAACCAAACGCCTGGCTCTCACCTCGGCGAGTTCTTTGGCCCTAGTCAACTCGGCATCGCTATCGATGTCTGCCAAGGCTTCTTCTAGCGTGGGCTGATCGATTCCCTTTTCACGGAGTTCTCGTGCAATCGCACTTTTGGCCAATCCCTTGTGTCGGTGACGAGAGTTGACAACGGTGATTGCAAACTCACGATCGTTGATGAGCCCAGCCTCTTCAAACCGGTCAAGGATTCGCTCGGCAATGTCTGCGTCAATCTCACGTTTGGCAAGAATTTTGCGCAGCTGTTCTTTGCTCTTAACCGATCGGTTCAACTGGTGGAGCAGTACGTTTCTGGCACGCTTCTCCTGACGTTCAGGGGAAAGCCGAAGGGTCGCATCCTCGCCGTCCTCTTCGGCTTGAATGCGCCCCTTGCGGTTGGAACTCATCGGTTAGGCGTTTGCAGCCTTTGCAGCAGGCTCTTCTGCCTTTGCAGTAGCCTTAGGGGCCTCAGGGGCTGCTTCTTCGGCTGGAAGGTCTGCTACGGCACGAGGAACACCAATACCTAACTTGGTCTTGATCTTCTTCTCGATCTCGTTAGCGATCTCGGCGTTTTCGATTAGGTAGTTGCGGGCGTTTTCCTTACCCTGACCTAGCTGGTCGCCTTCGTAGGTGTACCAAGCACCAGACTTCTTGATGATGTCGTGCTCAACACCGAAGTCGATCAGGCTACCCTCACGCGAGATTCCAACACCGTAGATGATGTCGAACTCTGCCTGCTTGAACGGCGCCGCCATCTTGTTCTTGACTACCTTGACGCGGGTGCGGTTACCTACTGCGTCCTGTCCGTCCTTTAGAGTCTCGATGCGACGGATGTCTAGACGAACCGAAGCGTAGAACTTCAACGCCTTACCACCGGCGGTGGTTTCTGGGCTTCCGAAGAACACACCAATCTTCTCGCGCAACTGGTTGATGAAGATCATGGTGGTGTTGGTGGCGTTGAGGCCACCGGTTAGCTTGCGAAGCGCTTGGGACATCAGACGAGCCTGGAGACCAACGTGGGAGTCACCCATTTCACCTTCGATTTCGGCGCGTGGCACAAGGGCTGCAACCGAGTCGATGACGATTAGGTCGATGGCACCCGAGCGAACTAGCATGTCGGCGATTTCAAGCGCCTGCTCACCGGTGTCTGGCTGGCTCACTAGTAGAGAGTCGATGTCTACGCCAAGCGCTTTTGCGTATTCTGGGTCAAGCGCGTGCTCGGCATCGATGAAGGCAGCGGTGCCACCATTCTTCTGAGCGTTGGCGATTGCGTGAAGGGTAAGAGTGGTCTTACCGGAAGATTCTGGACCGTAGATTTCGATGATTCGGCCACGAGGTAGACCGCCGATGCCAAGTGCGGCATCTAGGGCGATCGAGCCAGTTGGGATGGTTTCTACAGGTGCGCGGTCATCTGAACCAAGGCGCATGACCGAACCCTTACCAAACTGGCGGTCGATCTGAGCTAGGGCCGTGTCTAGAGCCTTTTCGCGTTCTGCTGGAGATGGCATTTGTTCCTCTACTTCTCTTACGTTTTTATTCTGCTTTGACACTATTGCGAACCTGCGACATTGACCGCCGGTGTTTTCAATCTGTGGAAAACCCCATCGATTGATATTTAGACTCTAGCAATATTCGAACAAGTTTTCGAATAATTTATTTCGGCGTGTCTATTTTTTCGTATTTTTGTTCAAACCGTGCCAGCGCGACTCGGGAACGTTATTTGCCTTACAGATGGCAATCCAGACCTCTTTAGGGTCTACGCCAGCAGTGATGCAGGCAGCTCCGGTGCGATCCCCCAGCTCGGTGAGAACGAGATCAGCCTCGAGCACTGCGGCGTACGCGACGCCAAACTCATCGTTCATGAGTTCACGGAACTTGGAAAGGCGCAACTTAGCGGTTGGCTAATGCTGGGTTTACCGAGGTGAGGAATTCAACCGGTACGGTGTCTGGGAAGTGTGCACCCTCGGCGATAGCCAGGCGATCTGAAACTTCACGCATGATTTGAGAAACCGAAACATCAAGTGCTTCGGCAATTGAGAACAGCAGCTCGGAAGAAACTTCCTTCTGGCCACGCTCGATCTCGCTGAGGTAACCAAGAGCAACGGCAGCGCGAGCAGCGACCTGGCGCAGGGTCTGACGCTTAGACATACGAATGTCGCGCAAAACCTCACCGATCTCGTGACGCACTAGAACCATTTACGGTACCTCCTAGAAATAACTTACAGCCACGGTCCGACATAAAAGCTCAAAGTTACCTAAGAGTTCGCTGTGAACCACATATCCATAAACAGCGTTAGAGGCCTAAATGTTCCCGCAGGACGTCGACCGCACCGGCGACTGCACCAGCACGAATCGAGGCTCTGTCCCCGGATAGTGATAGCTCGCGGGTGCGCGACTTGGAGCCGTCATTGATGGCGATGAAGACCTTGCCAACCGGTTGCCCGCTCTGGGTGGTTGGACCCGCGTTGCCGGTCGTGGCAACTGCGATCACATCCTTTGGAGCAATATCCAGCGCTGCCTGGCCGACCGCGTGAACGCCGAGTGCCATGGCCGCAGCGACCTCAGTCGAGACCGCTCCCTTGACCTCCAGCAGGTCCTCTGGCACCCCCAGAAGTGAGCTCTTTAGAGCTTCCGAGTAAGTGACTTCAGAACCTAGGACGACGTCGCTGGCGCCAGGAATCGAAACGAAGGCATCAACCAGCAATCCGCCGGTCAATGATTCGGCAAAGATGAGTTTCTTACCCTCGGCTCGGAGTTTGTTCAGGATGGCTTCTGCGCTCATTTGCGAGCCGCTGCCAGGTACTGGATTCCGCTGAAGACTGTTGAGATCAGCGCTGCGTAAAGGATTGCCAGCTGCACGGTACCGATTGGAGCCCAGTAGCCAGCCAGTGGCGAAAGGTAGAAACCAACGGCGACCGACTGCAGCACGGTCTTGAGTTTTCCGCCACCTGATGCTGCAATCACGCGGTCCTTAATTACCGCGAGGCGATAGATGGTGATCCCAATTTCGCGAAGCAGGATCAAAACCGTGATCCACCAATCGAGCTGACCGAGAGCCGAGAGAGTGACCAGCGCTCCCCCGATAAGCACCTTGTCGGCGATCGGGTCTAGGAGCTTGCCAAGATCGGTGACCTGATTGCGCTTGCGAGCCAACGCTCCGTCCACGCCATCTGTGGCGCTAGCCAGAACGAACAGGGCAACGGCTATCCAACGCTCGTGGGCGCCATCCGCAGGGTATTGCAGCAGCACAAACACGAAAACTGGAGCCAGAAGAATTCTGGCAATGGTAATCAGGTTGGGCAGGTTCACTAGTCTCTACCGGTTAGCAGCCAGGCGTCTTCTTCGCCCTCGTCTGGGTCACCCTTAGGGATGAACTCTTCGAACTCGCCGGCAGCCATGTTTCCCTTATCGACTGCCTGCGCAGCACCAGTAACCGAAGCGGAAGACTTGGCACCTGGCTCGCCACGAAGTTGCGCCAGGACGGTAGCGAGATCTTCCGGCTTGACCAGAACCTCACGAGCCTTTGAACCTTCGCTAGGGCCCACGATGTTTCGGGATTCGAGTAGGTCCATCAGGCGACCTGCTTTGGCGAAGCCAACACGTAGCTTGCGTTGAAGCATAGAGGTTGAGCCAAACTGCGAGTTCACGATTAGCTCGGTAGCCTGCAGTAGCACCTCAAGATCGTCGCCGATGTCGGCGTCCACGACCGCCTTGGCTACTGGCTCATCAACGTCCTTACGGTATTCAGGATCCATCTGGGCCTTGACGTGGCGAACCACCTTTTCGAGCTCTTCCTCAGCCATCCAGGCACCCTGAACACGAATCGGTTTGTTGGTTCCCATTGGCGAGAACAGTGCGTCACCCTGACCAACCAGTTTCTCGGCACCTGGGCCATCTAGGATGACTCGGGAGTCGGTCACGGACGAAACCGAGAACGCTAGGCGGCTAGGAACGTTGGCCTTGATTAGGCCGGTAACGACGTCAACCGAAGGACGCTGCGTAGCCAGAACCAGGTGGATACCTGCGGCACGAGCCAACTGGGTGATGCGTACGATCGAGTCTTCGACATCGCGAGCGGCAACGATCATCAGGTCGGCCAACTCATCAACCACGACAAGTAGGTACGGGTATGGCATGAGCACTCGGTTCGAGTTCTCAGGAACCTTGACCTCGCCAGCCACGACCGCGCGATTGAAGTCATCGACATGCTTGAACCCGAACGACGCTAGGTCGTCGTAGCGCATGTCCATTTCCTTCACTACCCACTGAAGTGCTTCGGCAGCCTTCTTGGCGTTGGTAATGATTGGTGTGATTAGGTGAGGAACGCCCTGGTAGGCGGCGAGTTCCACGCGCTTAGGGTCAATCAAGACCATACGGACCTCGGCCGGCTTGGCGCGCATCAGGATCGAGGTGATCATCGAGTTCACGAACGAGGACTTACCGGCACCGGTTGCACCCGCAACCAAAAGGTGGGGCATCTTGGCGAGGTTTGCAATCACGTAGCCACCCTCGACATCCTTACCGATACCAATGGTCATCGGGTGCTTGGAGTCGGTGGCGACCTTCGAACGCAGAACGTCACCCAGTGAAACGGTCTCGCGGTCGGTGTTTGGAATCTCAATACCGATCAGCGACTTTCCTGGAATCGGGGCCAGAATTCGAACCTCGTTGCTGGCAACCGCGTAAGAAATGTTGCTACTCAGGCGCGTGACGGCTTCAACCTTTACACCGGGAGCGAGCTCAACCTCGTAGCGGGTAACCGTTGGTCCTCGCTGGAAACCGACCACACGGGCGGCGACATCAAACTCGTTGAAGACGGCACCGATCGATTTCACCACGGCGTCGTTTACCTCGGTCTTGGCCTTAGGGATGGTTCCGGCAGGAAGCATAGATAGCGGTGGAAGGTTGTAAGGTCGCTTGGTCTTGGTTTTCTCCTGAGGGGGCTGAACCACATCAGGTTCATCGAACAGGTCTACTTCTACCCCACCGGCAGGAAGCTGCTCCGTGACAACTTCGATCGGTTCGGTTCGGGTTTCGGATTCATCGACCGATGGCACATCAACGATTGGTTCGTCCTGGAAAATGTCCTCAACCGAAACCGGGGTCTCGAATGGAGCCTCGGCTTCCTTTTTGTCTTTGCGCCACCAAGGAACCTTGGTTCCGTCGAAGGCGTCGTCAAGAGCCTCGGTCTTCTGTTCGGTGTTCTCTGGCTTGGCTTCCGCAGGGGTACCGAACATGAACAGACGCAGCTGGTGCAGACGTTCGCCAATGCGACTAGGAGCGGTCTTGGTGGTGATTAGCAGTGACGCAAAGCTGATCAGAATAAGCGCAGGCACGGCGGCCCAGATGGTCATTCCGAGGAGCGGAGTGCCAATCATCCAACCGAACACACCACCGGCATTCGTGAATAGTTCGTTGAAGTTCGGGTCGGTTGGCTTCGGAATTGGGCTTGCGAAGATGTGGAAGAAACCGGCGATGCTGACGGTCAGCAGGAACAGGCCGAGCACGATTCGTCCGTTGTCTTTAACCGTGGACGGAAAGCGCATGAGATAGATGGCAACGATCACCATCAACACCGGTAGTGCTAGTGAGACTCGACCAAACATGAGACCCATGGTCCAGGTGTGGACGAAGTGACCGGGACCGGTAGGTTCTGGCATAAACCAGCCCACCCAGGCACCGATGATGCCGCCGAGGAAAATCGCAAAAGGGAAACCGTCTCTGCGGTCTTCTGGGTCGATCTTGTTTAGGCTAAACGCTCTCGCCGCGGCACCAACGCCATGAGCAAGCGCTAGATAAAAGCGTGAAAATAGACCGCGCTCTACCTGAGCGGAAGCCTTCTTGCGAGGTGCTGGTTTGCGTGGTTTAGACGCACCAGGGCGCGACGGACGTTGTGAAGCCATGCCTCAAAGGTAACAGCCGAAACCGACAAAATGGCGGAAGGTACTAGCCTCGAACGACCACCGGAATAATCATCGGACGACGGCGATGCTTGCGATTCACCCAGGTTCCGATGGTGCGACGGATCACCTGTTGCAGGGCGTACGTGTCTCGAATTCCCTCGCCGGCAGCCGCCGCCAAGGCCTTCTCTATATCCGGCTTGACGTCGTCGAAGACGTGGTCTTCCTCGGCGAATGCGCGGGCACGGATTTCCGGCCCAACCACAATTCGTCCGTACTCATCAACCACACAGAAAATCGAGATAAAGCCCTCTTCGGCCAGCACGCGGCGGTCTTGCAGATCTTCCTCGGTAACCTTGCCGACGGTCTTGCCGTCAACGTAGAGCAGACCACATTCAACTGCTCCAACGATGGATGCCTGTCCATCCTTAAGGTCAACCACCCAGCCGTCTTCGGTAATCAGCACGTTTTCAGTTGGAACACCGGTAGCCTCGGCCAACTTACCGTTAGCAATTAGGTGGCGGTATTCGCCATGAACCGGCATAACGTTTTTCGGCTTCAGGATGTTGTAGCAGTAGAGCAGCTCACCTGCGGCAGCGTGGCCAGACACGTGGACCTTGGCATTGCCCTTGTGAACCACGTTGGCACCGAGCTTGGTTAGACCATCAATGACGCGATAGACGGCGTTCTCGTTGCCAGGAATTAAGGATGAAGCCAGGATTACGGTGTCGCCCTCACCAATTTGAATGTCGTGCTCGAGGTTGGCAATGCGCGAAAGAACGGCCATTGGTTCACCTTGCGAACCGGTTGACATGTAAACAATCTGCTCCGGTGGAACATCACCGGCGCGCTTGTAGTCAACCAATGAATTCTCTGGAACCTTGAGATAGCCCATCTGCGCCGCAATCTCCATGTTGCGAACCATCGAACGACCCACGAAGGCAACCTTGCGGCCATTCATAGTTGCTGCATCCAGCACCTGCTGCACTCGGTGTACGTGCGAAGAGAACGAAGCCACCACCACTTTGCCGCGCGTGCGAGAAATAACGTTCTCGATGACCGGGCCAATATCCTTTTCCAGCGGAGTAAAACCTGGGACGTCGGCGTTGGTCGAATCAGACATAAACAGGTCAATTCCGGCCTCGCCAATTCTGGCAAATGCACGAAGGTCGGTCAGACGACCATCCAATGGAATCTGGTCCATCTTGAAGTCACCGGTGTGAAGCACGTTACCGGCGACGGTCTGGATGTGTACTGCCAGTGCGTCTGGGATCGAGTGATTCACAGCCACGAACTCAAGATTGAAATCGCCAACCTTTTCGTGCTGACCCTCACGGACCACCATCGAGTACGGAGTGATCTTGTGCTCCTTGAGCTTGGCCTCGACGAATGCCAAGGTCAGCGCCGAGCCAATCAAAGGCATGTCTGGACGAAGCT
>JBEBAN010000037.1:0-9299 GCA_041158865.1 Actinomycetota bacterium | reverse complement strand
GCTAAAGAAAACCCCGTCGAATTACTCGGCGGGGTTTTTTCCTACCACGTAGTCAATCGCAGACTGAAGGGTTGGATGTTCGAATTTGAATCCGGTCTCCAAGAGTTTGTCCGCAGTCATTTTCTGATTGCAAAGAAGTAGCTCATCGGCCGCCTCGCCGATTAGCAGGCGCATTGCAAACGAAGGCACCTGAAGGATGGTTGGTCTTCCAAGAGCCTTGCCTAGGCCGCGAACGATTTCGGTACAGGTTGCATGTTGCGGTGCAGTTAGGTTGTAAGCGCCTTGAGCTTTCGCGTTTTCGATCAGGTGAATGATCGCCCTGGCTTCGTCCCTTAGCGAGATCCAAGCCCACCATTGCTTGCCAGAACCGAGCGGCCCACCGATTCCGAGCTTGATCAGTGGTAGAAGTTTTCCAAGTGCTCCGAGTTGGCGGCTCATCACCATCGTGGTGCGAACCAGCACTACTCGTGTGTTCGCTTCTTTGGCGATAGCTTCCCATTTGGCGGCTAGGTCTGAAAGGAATCCTGTGCCTTTTGAGGTCTCTTCGGTGGCAGCCTCGGTTCCGGTGTCGCCGTAAAATCCAGAAGCCGATCCGCTTACTAAGACCTTTGGCTTTTTCTTCGCCGCGTTGATGGCGTCAACGATGTTGCGAGTTGTTTCTAGCCTCGAGGAAATTAGTTCGTCCTTGTACTTCTTAGTCCAAGGGATTTTGCCGGTGGTTGCCCCGGCCAAGTTGACCACGGCGTCGAATTCAGACATCTGATCGCCGGTAAGTTTTTCACTTCGTCCGAGAGCGACGGTTTCGTGGCCGAGTGCTGCAAATTGTTTTCGCAGTTCGGTTCCAACAAGCCCACTGGCTCCGGAAATTAAGACGCGCATTTCTAGTTCAATTCGTCTGGGTTAGGACCCAGGCGCAGCCCAGAGTCTAGCGAGGCGATGGAAATCATTTCAGTTTCGCTGAGTTCGAAATCGAAGACGTCGAAGTTTTCGATCAGACGTGATTTATGGACGGTCTTCGGGATCACGAGATTTCCCATTTGAATGTGCCAGCGAATAATCACTTGGCTGACAGTCTTTCCGAGGGTTTCTGAAATTCGAACCAATACGTCGTTCTTGTTGTGACCCGCTCTGGCTAGCGGAGACCAAGCTTCGGTGAGAACACCGTGTTTTTCGTTTGCTGCCCTAACTTCGTTCTGTTGGAAAAAAGGGTGAAGCTCTACCTGATTGACCACCGGTTTGATGTCTGCGTTTGCAACCAAACGCTCAAGATGGTTTGGTTGGAAGTTGCTCACTCCGATGTTCTTGACCAACCCCTGGTCGTAGACCTTTTCGAAAGCTTTCCAGGTCTCTAGGTAGAGGTCTTTAGCTGGACATGGCCAGTGAATAAGAAGCAGGTCGATGTATTCCAGGTCTAGTCGTCCTAGTGAATCGTTGATTGCACGAATTGATTCGTCATAACCCTGTCGGTCATTCCAAATTTTGGTGGTTACGAACACTTCGCTACGATCAATGCCTGATTCGCGGATACCCTGGCCAACCTCTGTTTCATTGCCGTAGAGGGCGGCGGTGTCGATGCGTCGGTAGCCAACCTCGATCGCTTCACGCATTAGTTGAACCGCTTCGTCCTGGGCTACCTTGTAGACCCCGAGGCCGAGCTGCGGGATGGAGTTGCCGGTATTCATCTGGAGTTCCATATCTCTATCTAACTCCAAGGACCGAATACGCTATTCCACTCCTCGATAGTTCTCTCGTCAATCAAGCCAGCAACCTCAAATGGGTCCTGGTCTAGAAGTTCGTTCAGGGCCTCGATGCTGTCGGCTTTCCAAATCAGAAGAGCGGCAGGTCGGTGAACCAGTGGCCCGCTGGCAAGCAGGTTGCCGGACTTCAGCTGTTCACTCAACCACTCGCGGTGTGTTGGCCGGATCTGGCCGATGGTTTCTACGTCGTCGACGTAGTGGTAGGTGACAACGAAAGTGCTCATTTGTGTTCTCCGAGTTCTGGGTTGAAGCGGTAGGTCGCAATTGCCGAGGCCACTGCAAGGAATGCGGTGGCACCGGTAACCCACCAGGCTGCGGTCGGGGAGACGTGGTCAATCAAAATACCGGCGACGGCAGCGCCAAGAGAGTAGCCGAGAAGCTGGGCGGTGTTGTTCCAACCATATGCTTCCGCGCTGTCAGCCTGGTTGAAGGTCAGGGCAATCATGCTGGCGATGGTCGCGAATGAAGGCGCAACGCCGATACCAACCACGAACCAGCAAATTGTGATCCAGATCAGATCTGTTGGGTTAATGAACACTGCGGCGAAGCCGATCATGGTGACACTCAGGAACTTGATCAGCGCCCATTTGGTTTTGGCGCGATGACCGAAGGCAAAACCACCGACCATGGAACCTACCGAAAGCACCGCGATGACGATTCCGGAATCGCGCATTCCTAGGACGGCAACCGTTCCAACATCGGCCGCGCCGAAAGTGGCAACTAGCATGCTGTTGATGAGCACCGAAGCAATGGTGATCGGCTTACTCAAGACACCTCCGAGGCGGCGCTTGCTCTTTGGAATGTTCATGCCTGCAATCTCAGGGTTACGGGCAAAGAGGTAGGTGCCAACCAACTGCACGGTCGCCATGACAGCGATTGCAGCGGTGGTGCTGTAGGTGGCAGAGATCATGGTTGCAAGGACCGGACCGATGACCCAGAGAATTTCCTGCAGAGTGGCATCGAGTGAGAACAGGTGAGCGGTCTGGTTCTTCGCGATCAGGCTCGGGTATACGGCTCTGGCAACCTGCTGAATCGGTGGTGAGCTGAATCCAACGATGGCACAGGCGATTACGATAAAGATTTCTGGGCCACGGTAGAAGGCAATGAACACCAGCGCCAACGAGCTGATAGTGGCGGCGATCGTGATTACGCGGGTTGGACCCCAACCGCTGAGGCGTCTAGCCAACAGTGGGCCACTGATTGCGGCACCGATGGTTTCGGCACCAAGGGCGATACCAGCAATGGTGTAGTTGCCGTAGATTGATTCGATGTGCAGCACTATGGCGAGGCTCATCATGCCAAACGCGAAACGTGCGAGAAGTTGAGTACCCATTACTCGGGTAACTCCAGGGCGGCTCAGGACGGCGTTGTAACTAGGCATAACCCACCTAGCCTACTCGCGCTAAATCCAAGACGGTAGCCACATGTGAATCTGCCAAACCCACAGCGGAGCGCTGATTGCGAGATACAGCGGCAGGAAGAAAAGTGTGAAGGCTAAGGCGAAGATGCCTGCGTAAACCACGGCCTTCTGAGTGCGGTAACGGATTGCCATGAGTGTTATTGCCAAAGCGATCCAAGGCTCGAATGAAACCGAGTAGAACTGGAAAGCGGTTCGTTCCGAATAGATCAACCAAGGCACCCAGCCAGCGAGATAGCCAGTCATCACTAGGACACCGAGTTTGTCGCGGTTGCGGAAGAACCAGGACACTAGAAATCCGAGTGCGACGATTCCACCCCACCACAGCACTGGGTTGCCAATCGGGTTGATGGCCGTGGCGAAGCCGTCCTGAGATTCCCAGAAGAAAGATGTTGGGCGCAGGTCAGCCAGCCAGGTGAAGGCAGGGGATTTGTATGGGTGTGGACTTGCGAGGTTTGAGTGAAACTGCCACATCTGTCGGTGGTAATAGATGAAGCTGCCGATCACGTCGTCTTCGCGATAGCCCCAACCTCTGGTTACAAACCAGCCGGTCCAGGTTGCTAGGTAGGTGACTGCGAGGGTCGGTAACGCAAGCAACGCAAACCAGACCTTCTTGAACCCGACGTGAAGTAGGTAGTAGCCCAGGAAGACCGCGAAGAAGGCCAAAGCGGTCCACTTGACACCGGCACCGGCGCCAAAGACCACTCCGAGAAGCAGGAAGAGACGCCAAGGTTTCTCTTGGTCGAGCGTCTTAAGAAATACCCAGAAGCCGAGCAGGATGAAAAACGAAACCAGTCCATCGAGAATCGCGGTTCTGGAAATCACGATCGCCTGACCATCGATGGCAAGGAGGAATGCCGGCAGGAGTGCCCAGCGCTTCGACCCGAAGAGCTTTAGGGCAATCAGGTAGAGCAACCAAACCGAGGCAATGCCCGCCAAAGCCGGAACGATTCGCCAACCAAATGGGTTGGCAGGTCCAAAGACCTGCATGCCAAGCCCAATCAGCCACTTACCCAGTGGAGAGTGAACCACGAACTCGGGCGCATCCGTAACGCCAGAGAAGTCGCCAGCAATGAATTGTTTGTTTACGCCCTTTGTCCACTGCAGTTCGTGGCCGGTTTTCCATAGGGTGTAGGCGTCCTTGACGTAATAGGTTTCATCGAAGACCAGTGACTTCGGGTAGCCGAGGTTTATCAGGCGAAAGAGTGAGGCCAAGACGAGTACGGGATAAACCCCGAATCGGTCAGCAATAGACCTAAACAACTGAATCAGACGCACAAGCCAATGCTATTTGTGAAAATACAAGGGTGATCATTCTTGCTGCAACCCCAATTGGTAATCTCTCCGATGCCTCGCCTCGTTTGGTGGAAGCTCTGGAGAACGCCAAATTCATTGCGGCCGAAGATACCCGAACCACGTTGAAACTGGCCGGGAGCTTAGGGATTCACCTGAATGCCAAGTTATTCAGCCTCAACGAGCAGAACGAGGGTTCTCGCCTAGAACAGTTGGTCGCGCTAGCCGCCGAGGATGACCTGCTGGTGGTCAGCGATGCCGGAATGCCAACCGTTAGTGATCCAGGTTTCCAGTTGGTTCGTGCCGCTGTGGCGGCAAACGTCGAAGTAACTGTGATCCCAGGACCATCTGCCGTGATTTCGGCGCTCGCGGTATCTGGTTTGGCTACCGACCGCTTCACCTTCGAGGGCTTTCTTCCACGCAAGACGGGTGAACGCAAAAAGATTTTCACCGAACTGCAAAATGAGCGCAGAACCATGGTGTTCTTCGAGGCGCCACACCGAATCTTGGAGAGCCTGGAGGATGCGGCATCCGTCCTAGGCAGTGATCGCAAGGCTTCGGTCAGTCGCGAACTGACCAAGAAATTTGAACAGACCGTTCGAGGCAGTATTTCCGAGTTAATCGACTGGGCCAAGGGTGAACCCAAGGGCGAAATGGTTCTGGTAATTTCAGGTAGCGAAGCGGCAGAGGTTTCCATTGAAAGCCTGGTTCCGAAAGTTTTGAAGTTGGCTGCCGAAACCGGTTTGAAGCAGGCCGTCGCTGAGATTGCCGGTGCCTACGGGGTTTCAAAGTCGGAACTCTATCAAGCAAGCCTGGACGCCCGCGCTTAAGATAGAAGAATGCCTAACGCCCAGGAAAAGTCGTTCTATTCAACGACTCCAATCTTTTATGTGAACGATGCTCCGCACATCGGTCACGCCTACACGGAAGTCGCCACCGACGTTGTAACTCGTTGGCACGCTCAGCGTGGGGAGAAGGCCTTCATGCTCACCGGCACCGATGAGCACGGCGAGAAGATCCTGCGCACCGCAGCCACCAACAACACCTCGCCTAAGGATTGGGCCGACAAGCTAGTAGCCGAGGCATGGCTTCCGCTGCTGGACACCATCGACATCCGCAACTCAGACTTCATTCGCACCACCGAGCCACGTCACGAAAAGAACGTGCAGAAGTTCCTGCAGCACCTCTACGACACCGGTTTCATCTACCAGGGTTCGTACGAAGGTAACTATTGCGTTGGCTGTGAAGAATACAAGACCGAGGCCGACCTGGTTGATGGCGAAGGTGCCTTCGAAGGTCAGTACGTCTGTGCCATCCACTCGAAGCCGGTTGAGAAGCTCAAGGAAACCAACTACTTCTTCAAGCTGAGCGAATTTCAAGAGCCGCTTTTGGATCTTTACGCCAGCCGCCCAGATTTCATTCAGCCAGACTCGGCTCGCAACGAGGTTGTCTCGTTCGTTCGCCGTGGTCTTGATGACCTTTCAATCTCTCGCTCCAAGGAGAAGTTCGACTGGGGTATCGATATCCCTTGGGACGACAGCCACATCACCTACGTGTGGTTCGATGCCCTACTGAACTACATCACCGCCATCGGTTATGGCGAAGACGAAGCCAAATTCCAGTCGCTCTGGCCAGCCAGCCTGCAGGTTGTTGGTAAAGACATCCTTCGCTTCCACGCGGTCATTTGGCCGGCCATGTTGATGGCTGCCGGTCTTCCGGTTCCAGGTCAGGTCTTCGGCCACGGTTGGCTACTGGTTGGTGGCGAGAAGATGTCGAAGTCGAAGCTAACCGGTATTGCTCCCGAGCAGATCACCGAAACCTTCGGTTCGGATGCCTTCCGTTACTACTTCATGAAAGCCATTGCGTTCGGCCAAGACGGCTCGTTCTCTTGGGAAGACCTTTCCGCTCGTTACCAGGCCGAACTTGCCAACGGTTTTGGAAACCTTGCCTCTCGTTCGCTCGCGATGATCGGCCGCTACTTCGATGGCGTCGTCCCAGCTCCTGGGGATTACGAGGACGAAGACCGCGCCGTGATTGAGATCGCTGCCAAGGCTGCAAAGGACGCAGACGAAGCAATCGACAAGGTTGCGATTCAAGATGCGATTGCCAGCATCTGGACTTTGGTCGATGCTCTGAACAACTACATCACCGTGACCGAGCCTTGGGTTCTGGCTAAGGATGAGGCAAAACGCGAGCGACTAGGAACCGTGCTCTATGTTTGCGCCGAAGGTCTTCGCGCACTCTCGATTCTGCTGGCTCCAGTAACCCCGAAGGCCACCGCTAAACTTTGGGCTGCCGTAACTGGCGGGTCGCTTGGTTCGCTGGACGATGCACTGCTTGAGACCGCTGGCACTTGGGGTGTTCTAGCCGCAGGCACCAAGATCGGTGAACTCGAGCCGCTGTTCCCTCGCATCGAAACCGAGACCGAAGGTAAGTAACTTGAGCAGCTATCCGCCACTTCCGGAGCCGCTCGAGGTTGCCTGTTACGACAACCACACCCACTTCGATATTGCTTACGGCGACGAAGCAATCAGCACCGAGGAACAACTGCAGCGCGCCGCCGCGGTTGGCATCAAGGGCGTGGTTCAGGTTGGTGTGACTCTTGCAACCTCTAAGTGGTCGGCCGAGTTAGCGGCCAAGGACCCTCGCGTTCTGGCTGCCGTGGCACTGCACCCAAACGAGGCTCCGGAGTACGGGAACCTTGCCAATCTTGACTCAGCTATCGCCGAGATTGCGGATCTTGCATCCCAGGCGCGCGTTCGTGCCGTTGGTGAAACCGGTCTCGACTTTTTTAGGACCGAGGGTGAGGGCTCACTGAAACTTCAGCAGCACTCGTTCGAAGAGCACATTCGCATTGCCAAGGAAAATGACATCGCACTGATGATCCACGACCGCGAGGCTCACGAGCAGGTAGTAGAAACCCTGCTTCGCGTTGGTGCGCCAGAAAAGGTTGTCTTCCACTGCTACTCGGGTGACACCGACTTAGCCAAGATCTGCATCGACAACGGTTGGTACATGTCGTTCGCCGGCAACATCACCATCAAGCGCAACGAGCACCTGCGCAACTCTTTGGCAATGGCTCCCAAGGAACTAATCCTCGTTGAAACCGACGCTCCATTCCTAAGCCCGGAGCCGTTCCGCGGACGCCCTAACGCCAGCTACCTAGTTCCGATCACCGTTCGCAAGATGGCCGAGGTTCGCCTTGCCGATGTGAATGAACTGAGCGCACAACTAGCGGCCAACACCGAAGCCGTTTACGGCACTTGGAGTAACTAATGGTTGAACTGCTCGGCGGCGCTGATATCCGCAAACTCGCGGAGAGTCTGGATGTGACGCCAACCAAGAAGCTTGGCCAGAACTTCGTTACCGACCCAAACACCATTCGTAAGATCGTTGCTGCCGCTCACCTCGACGGCTCTGAGACCGTCGTTGAGATCGGCCCTGGTCTAGGCTCTCTTACCCTTGGTTTACTCGAGGTTGCCAAGAAGGTTATCGCGGTTGAGATCGACCCGAAGATGGCCGTAGCTATCGAGAACACCGTGGCCACCCGAGCTCCTGGTAAAGACTTCGCTCTGGTCGCAAACGACGCACTAAAGGTCACCGAGCTTCCGTCCGAGCCAGATGCGTTGGTTGCCAACCTGCCATATAACATCTCGGTTCCGGTGCTACTCCACTTCATTGAAACCTTCCGCACGCTTCGGAAGGGCTTGGTTCTGGTCCAGTCTGAGGTGGCGCATCGACTGGCGGCCAAGCCTGGCTCAAAGATTTACGGAAGCCCGAGCGCCAAGCTGGCTTGGTTTGCCGAGAGCAACCTCGCAGGAAACGTGAGCCGCAATATCTTCTGGCCAATCCCAAATGTTGATTCGTCGCTGGTTTACTTCGAATGTCGTAGCACTCCAATCGGAGACGAAACCCTGAGGCTCGAAACCTTCAAGGTGATCGATGGTGCTTTCTCTCAGCGCCGCAAAACCCTACGCCAGGCTCTTGCCGACTACGCGGGCAGCCCAGCAGAAGCCGAGGCTGTACTAGTCAAGGCTGGCGTCAGCCCTCAAGCTCGAGGCGAGGAACTCGGGATTGACCAGTTCGTCAGCATCGCCAAGGCGGCCCTGGCATGAAGCTAGAACTCGAATACGATTTCGCCATCGAGCAGGCCAGAATCTTCACCATCATCTCGGACACCAACCAGTGGCCGGCCGAACTCGAAGGGCGCATCCTAAAGAGCCAGCCGAACGAGCGTTTGGTAGCCGCGCTGCCTGACTTCACTCGTCCGGAGTTCCACTTCCATGTGCTCCGCAAAGGCACCCACCTGGTTCTGGCACACGACCTAATCAAAACTGAACACGACCTCGCTCTCTATGAAAAGGCCTGGACGAACTGGTTCAACGAACTTACCGAGCGGCTCAGCAATTGATTACCGCATCGGCGCCGGGCAAGATCAACCTCTACTTTGCGGTTGGTCCGAAACTGACAAGCGGCTATCACGAGGTTTGCAGCGTCTACCTGGCGTTGAATCTTCGCGAATCAGTTTCGGTTTCTAAATCCGACTCCTACAAACTTTCGGTAACCCCGGAAACCGCAGGCGTTCCACTCGACGAATCGAACCTCGTGGTGAAAGCGGCAAAGCTCTACACCGATGAACCGTTGATCATCAACATCGAAAAGCGCGTTCCGGTTGCCGGCGGAATGGGTGGTGGATCAGCCGATGCCGCAGCCGCAGCTCTTGCCGTTCAAGCCCTGACCGGTAAGCAGGCGCAGGACCTCACCCCACTCGGAGCAGACGTTCCGTTCGCTGCCATGGGCGGACTAGCCGTTGGATTAGGTGTTGGCGAGAA
>JBEBAN010000036.1:0-9919 GCA_041158865.1 Actinomycetota bacterium | reverse complement strand
GGGCATTCCGCACCGCCTGCTCGACTGGTTGAACATCACCGATGAATCAACCGCAGCAGAATACCAGGCGGTAGCTAGGCCACTCATCGAAGACCTGCAGGCGCGGGGAATCGTGCCAATCTTGGTCGGAGGCTCGATGCTCTACGTTGCTGCGGTTCTAAATGAGTTTGGTTTTGCCGCAAGGGATGCGGAAATTCGCGCACGGCTAGAGGCAGAACTGATCGAGCTCGGCGAGAGCGAAATGTATCGTAGGCTCCAAAAGCTCGCGCCAGATACGGCATCTCGGATCGACCCTAAAAACGGTCGCCGCATCGTCCGAGCGTTGGAAGTGGTCACCATCACAGGCGAAGACTTTGCCGCCAAACTGCCTGACCTAAACGAGAGTTGGCAGCCGGTCTTGGAAATCGGGCTGAATAGCGAGCGTGCCAACCTGGTTGAGCGATTAGGTAAGCGCGCCGAGCTCATGTGGAAAAAGGGCTTGCTCGACGAGGTTCAATCGCTCATCCCACGTGGCATTCGTGAAGGTAAAACTTCGTCGCACGCAATCGGCTACGCCCAGGCGCTGGCCGAACTCGATGGCCTAATGAGCAGGGAAGAGGCAATCGCCGAAACCGCACGCCTAACGTCACGGTACGCAAGACGTCAAATGTCCTGGTTCCGTAGGGATCCGCGCATCAACTGGTTCGATTACCAGGACGAATCTCGCATGACCGCCATACTCTCGCTGGTTGATGAGCACATCTGGCGTTTAGGCTAGAAACATGATCACCACAATTCCATTCACCAAGGGCCACGGCACTGGTAACGATTTCGTCCTCGTTTACGACGCCGACGGTTCGATGGAATTCACCCCTGCGCAGGTTGCGAAAATTTGTGACCGCCACTTTGGGGTCGGAGCCGATGGGTTCATCCGCGTGGTGAAGAGTGAGTTTTTACCAGAGGGTAAAAAGGTTCTAAAGAATTCACCCGAGGCAGTCTGGTTCATGGACTACCGAAACGGCGACGGCTCTGTGGCTGAGATGTGTGGCAACGGCGTTCGCGTGTTTGCCCGCTACCTGCTCGAAAAAGGTCTTGTGAAACTTGCCGATGGCGAAACCCTTTCGGTGGCAACCCGTGCCGGTGTGCGTGACGTTCAGCAGAACCGCGCCGGATTCGCGGTAGACATGGGTCGCTGGAAGCTAGACGACGAACGTACTGTTCACGCCCACAGGCTGCCGGTTGGGCGTCCTGGCCAGGGCATCAACGTTGGCAATCCGCACGTGGTCGTGGCTCTAGCCTCAAAGGACGAACTAGACAATCTAGACCTAACCCAGGCGCCAAAGCTTGAACCTGCACCTGAATCGGGCGCAAACGTTGAGTTCGTGGTTCCTGCCGAGCCGATGGTTCACGATGGTGTTGGTTCGATCAGCATGCGCGTGTTTGAACGCGGTGTTGGTGAAACGTTGAGTTGTGGAACGGGAATTGTCGCCACCGCGCTGGCAACCCGCCACTGGGCCGGAGCCGGAGCGCCAAACATCTGGACTGTCACAGTTCCAGGTGGAACTCTCGGAGTGCGTATGTTCCCAACCGAAGAGGGCGAGCACGTTGGGCTTTCTGGAGCTGCCGTTCTAACCTTCGACGGCGAACTGGACCTGGCTAACCTTTAGAGCGCTTGGTCACCCGCAAGACTCGGAAAGCCTTGGCGGTATCCACTCTCACCGACAGGAACTGCTTCGGCAGGGTTTCTTGAAGCCAGCGAAGTAGCGAATCGGCACCCAAGTTCTTCTGAACCACGAGGTAGCTTTCGGCATCATCAGCAAGCCGTGGCAACCAGGTCTGCATGAGTTCGTGCAACACCGCCTTACCAACTCGAATTGGCGGGTTCGACCAGATACCTGCGAACTCGATGTTTGCAGGCACTTCCTCTGGTCGGCAAACTTTCACGTTGCTTAGCCCAAGGCTCTCGGCATTCATGCGGGTGAGTTCCAGCGAGCGTTCGTTAACGTCAATCGCCCAAACTGTGGTGTGCGGGCGAGTAAGTGCAATAGCCAGAGCGATCGGACCCCAACCGCAACCGATGTCGAGAATGTCGCCTACCTTTGGCGCTTCGTCGATGTGTTCTAGGAGAACTTCGGTACCTTGGTCAACGTGGCCGGGTGAGAAGATTCCGCTGGCGGTCTTCACGCTCACCTTGTGTCGGGCAAGAACGATATCAATAGACTTCGGACGCATTGCCGAGACCGGCTCATCGCTGAAGTAGTGTTCTTGGGGCATAAGCACAAAAATAGTGGATTTATGTCGAATAGTGTTAGTTAGATGACCGAAAAAGAATCCAGCGACGCGATTATCGATCGCATCCTGAGACGCGGCGAAAAGGCCCAGGCTCTTGGCGCCGATGACACCCACGGTTATGGGGATTTAGACGGCGACCAGTTCGATGTTGCCGATCGTGCCGCACTGCGTCGAGTTGGCGGCCTCTCCACCGAACTTGAGGACATCTCAGAGGTTGAGTATCGCCAACTCCGCATGGAGAAGGTGTTGCTCATCGGCATTACCGGTGACCGCTCTACCGAAGACTCCGAGAACTCTTTGCGCGAATTGGCAGCGCTCTGTGAAACCGCAGGTTCGGAAGTGTTGGACGGCCTACTCCAGAAGCGCTATAAGGCCGACAACGCGACATTCCTCGGTAAGGGAAAGGCAGAGGAGCTCCGAGAGCTTGCAGCCTCTAGTGGGGCTGACACGGTTGTTGCCGATACCGAGCTGGCACCTTCCCAACGCCGTGCTCTCGAGGACGTCGTCAAGGTCAAGGTAATCGACCGAACCGCGGTCATCCTAGACATCTTCGCCCAGCACGCTAAGAGCCGTGAGGGTAAGGCTCAAGTTGAGCTAGCTCAACTTCAATACCTCCTGCCGAGACTTCGTGGTTGGGGTGAATCCATGAGCCGTCAGGCTGGTGGTCAGGCTGCCGGTGGTGTTGGCATGGGTTCGCGTGGTCCTGGTGAAACCAAGATCGAACTAGACCGACGACGAATCAACACTCGCATTGCAAAATTGCGCAAACAGATTGCCGAGATGAAACCAGCTCGTGAGGCAAAGCGCTCGAGTCGTAAGAAAAACGCGGTACCTTCGGTAGCCATCGCTGGCTACACCAACGCGGGCAAGTCTTCGCTTCTGAACCGCATCACCGGTGCGGGCGTCTTGGTTGAAAACGCGCTGTTCGCCACCCTTGACCCAACGGTTCGCAAGGCGGTAACCCCAGACGGCCGCGACTACACAATCGCCGACACCGTTGGGTTCGTAAGTAACCTGCCACACCAACTGGTGGAAGCCTTCCGTTCAACCTTCGAAGAAATCGGAGCTTCAGACCTAATCGTTCACGTGGTCGACGGTTCTCACCCGGATCCGGTCGCCCAGATCAGTGCCGTTCGTGCTGTGCTTTCTGAAGTAGAGGCAACCAACGTTGCCGAGTTGGTTGTCTTCAACAAGATTGATCTCGTTGATGATGAGACCAGGCTCGCGCTTAGAGGTCTGGAACCTGGTTCGTTATTGGTTTCGGCAAGGACTGGCGAAGGTGTCGATGCGCTTCTTGAGGAGGTCGCAACAAGGCTACCTAAGCCAGATGTGAAGATAACCGCAGTTGTTCCATACGACAAGGGTGCGTTGGTTTCGAAAGTGCATCTCAACGGCAAGGTCTTGGTCCTCGATTACCGCGAGAGCGGAACATACATCGAGGCTTTTGTAAAGCAGGACCTAGCGGCCGAGCTTGAGCCGTTTCTACAGCGAGCGTAGAACCGAAACCACTCGACCCATGATTACGGCGTGAGTTCCGTCAATCGGGTCAAAGGTTGAGTTACGTGGCAGTAGCCAGGTGTGACCGTTCGTCTGCTTGAACACCTTCACAGTGGCATCGCCGTCTGGAAGAAGCGCGGCCACGATGTCGCCGTTCTCGGCAGTCTGTTGCATGCGAACCACAACCCAGTCACCGTCGCAGATTGCGGCATCGATCATCGATTCACCACGCACCTTCAGGATGAACAGGTCATCACTCTTGCCAACCAACTGGTTAGGCAGGGTGAAGTGGTCTTCAACGTTCTGCTCTGCCAACACGCCGGTACCGGCTGCAATGGAACCAACAAGCGGAATCGACTTGGCTTTGCCGTCGATCGAGGTAACTCCAGACTTCGACGCAACCGGAGCAATCGCACGCTGGAGACCTTCGTTCTTCTCGAGGAATCCTTGCGCGCGAAGTTCACCTAGCTGGTAACTGACCGAGGCTACGCTCTTGAGGCCAACCAGTTCACCGATCTCACGCATGCTCGGGGAGTAGCCCTTGGTCTGCTGGAACTTTCCAATGACGGCGAGAATTAGCTGCTGCTTGTCGCTCAGCTTCTCGCTAGCACCGGCAGGCAGGTAGTCGCTTAGGTCTTCGTGCTCTTCGAACATGTCTCTCCCTTTATAGGTTTTATCGAAAGATTATTCGATTTTTTCGGAATTTCCAAACATTTATTCGAAAAAGTATTGACAACGTGTCGTAGGGGGTGGGTAATCTTGTCTTTATCGAACAAGTGTTCGAAACAAACGTTCGAAAGAGAGTAAGGTCTCATGAGCACCAAGCAGAGAATCATCGGCCTAAGCCGCTTCGCAGCACTAGTAATTGCCATCATCATGGCAGTCGGTTTCTTCTCGGGTAACGCCCAAGCATCGGCTACCGGAACCAAGGCACACTTCGAGTACGTGACTGTTCACGCAGGTCAGAGCCTTTGGGATTTGGCAGACCGCTACGCAGGTAGCGAGGTCAACCAGCGTGACTGGATCGCATCGCTGGTTGAGCTAAACAACCTAACCTCGAACGACCTCCAGCCAGGTCAGCGAATCGCACTGCCTAACTAAGTCGCTTAAACTTGAGGGGTGACCGAACTTTCAGATCTCCCAATCCGTGACTCGCTAAAGGGCCGCACCCCTTACGGTGCCCCGCAGCTTCATGTCCCGGTTGCCCTGAACGTCAACGAGAACTCGCACCGCATTCCGGAACCAGTTGCCCTGGACGTAGTTTCACGTTTGGCTGAAGCCGTTCTCAACATCAACCGCTACCCAGACCGTGAGTTCACTGAACTACGCAAGCGTCTGGCCAAGTATTTGGGGCACGGGCTTACCGAGAACCAGCTGTGGGCAGCCAATGGCTCCAATGAGGTCATCCAGCAAATCTTCCAAGCCTTTGGTGGTCCTGGTCGCAAGGCGCTCGGATTCAAGCCGACCTATTCGATGTACTCGCTGATTGCCCTTGGAGCAGACACCGACTACGTCGAGTCGGAGCGACTAGACCGCTACGAAATGACTCCTGAACTAATCCGCGAGGCAATCGCAAAGCACCAACCAGATATCGTGATGCTCTGCTCGCCGAACAACCCAACGGGAACTCCGCTTTCGCTTTCCTCCATCGAGGCAGCCTATGAGGCAACAAGTGGAATCGTCGTGGTGGATGAAGCGTATGCCGAGTTCTCCCACGGTGCCGAAGATTCAGCAGTTTCGCTGCTTCCTGGGCGTCCGCGTCTGCTTGTTTCCAGAACCATGTCCAAGGCTTTCGCTTTTGCCGGAGCTCGCCTAGGTTACCTTGCAGCCGACCCAGCGGTCATCGATGCTCTGCGTCTGGTTCGCTTGCCTTACCACCTAAGCGCATTCACTCAGGCAGCTGCGGAAGCTGCACTAGACCACGCACCGGAGATGTTGGCTACAGTTGCAGACATTCAGGTTCAACGTGATCGACTGCTGATGGAACTCTCCGCGCTCGGCTACGACCCATACCGCTCTGACTCCAACTTTGTACTATTCGGTGGTGTGGAAGACCCGAACGCAATGTTCGAAGCGCTACTAGCCAGAGGCATTTTGGTGCGCAATGTTGGCATCCCTAACACCTTGCGAGTCACGGCCGGAACCGAAAGTGAAACAAGCGCGTTCCTGAGCGCCCTAGCCGACAACACCCACAAGGGCTAAACTTAGAAGCATCCCAACGAAGCCTCCCTCAAGTTAGGTATTTAATGAGCAGGTCAGCAAGCGCTAAGCGCAGTACCAGCGAGTCGACCATTGAGCTAACCCTCAACCTCGACGGCACTGGTAAGTCCAACATCGACACCGGCGTTGGCTTCTTCGATCACCTGCTTACCGCTTTCTCGAAGCACTCTCTGATTGACTTAGATATCAAGGCGACCGGCGATCTTCACATCGACGTTCACCACACCGTGGAAGACACCGCAATCGTGCTAGGACAGGCAATCAAGCAGGCTCTCGGCGACAAGGCTGGAATCTCTCGTTATGGCGATGCCACAGTTCCTCTGGACGAAGCATTGGTTCGTGCAGTTGTCGACCTAAGCGGTCGCCCATACCTAGTTCACACCGGTGAACCTGCTGGTTTTGAATTTCACTTGATCGCTGGACACCTCACTGGCTCGCTGGTACGTCACGTTTTCGAAGCAATCACCCTGAACGCCGGAATCACCGTTCACATCAACGTACTTGCGGGTCGCGACCCTCACCACATTGCTGAAACCGAGTTCAAGGCGTTCGCCCGTGCCATGCGTAAGGCCGTTGAAGCCGATTCCCGCGTTAGCGGAGTTCCTTCAACCAAGGGCGCTCTGTGACCAAACCTTCCGTAGTTGTTCTTGACTACGGGATCGGTAACGTTCACTCTGCCGTTCGCGCCCTAGAGGCTGCCGGAGCAGAGGTCGAACTTACCGGAGACAAAGCCAAAGCACTAGCCGCCGACGGACTCTTCGTGCCGGGTGTCGGCGCGTTCGCAGCAGTCATGGAAGCGCTAAACGCTATCAACCTCAACGAACTAATCGACAAGCGCCTGGTTGCTGGCAAGCCAGTCATGGGCATTTGCGTTGGCCAGCAGGTTCTGTTCGAAAAAGGTCTTGAACACGGGCTTGAAACCGATGGCCTCGGTCAGTTACCAGGCACTGTGACCATGCTGGAAAACGCTCCACGCCTTCCTCACATCGGCTGGAACAGCGTTGAACCTGCCGCCGGTTCCAAGATGTTCGAAGGGCTAGAAGATGAGCGCTTCTACTTTGTTCACTCCTATGGCCTTGCCAAGTGGGAACTCGAGGCAATTGGTTCGTTCATCCCGCCAAAGGTTACCTGGACCGAGTATGGCAACCGCTTCGTCTCAGCCCTCGAGGTCGGGCCACTTTGGGCAACTCAGTTCCACCCGGAGAAATCTGGTCAGGCTGGCATCAAACTTCTAAACAACTGGATCAAAACCCTTTAGGAACACATGTCTAAATACCTTGAACTTCTTCCAGCCGTTGATGTTGCCGATGGCAAAGCGGTTCGCCTAACTCAAGGCGAAGCTGGCTCGGAAACCGATTACGGCGACCCAGTTGAAGCAGCCATGGCTTGGATCAACGCAGGTGCCGAATGGATTCACCTGGTAGACCTAGATGCCGCCTTTGGTCGCGGTGAGAACCGTGCCATCATCCGCGAGGTTGTAAACGCGGCCAGCCAGGTGAAGATTGAACTTTCTGGCGGCATCCGCGACGACGCCAGCCTTGAATCCGCGCTAGAAGCCGGTGCTACCCGAGTCAACCTCGGCACCGCAGCCCTTGAAGACCCTGAATGGACCGCCCGTGTAATCGAGCGTTTCGGCGACTTCGTTGCGGTTGGTCTTGATGTTCGCGGAACCACTCTTGCCGCCCGCGGCTGGACTCAAGAGGGCGGTGACCTTTACGAGGTGTTAGCCCGCTTGGAAGACGCCGGATGCGCCCGCTACGTTGTCACCGACGTCACCAAAGACGGAACTCTAAAGGGCCCAAACCTAGAGCTTCTCAAGAGCGTCATGGAGCACACGGATAAGCCAGTGGTAGCCTCGGGCGGCATTTCCAGCCTTCAAGACATCACCGACCTCCACGCTTTGGTTGGCCTAGGTCTCGAGGGTGCAATCCTCGGCAAGAGCCTCTACGCGGGTAAGTTCACTCTCGAAGAAGCACTAGCCATCGCAAACACGAGGATCTAATGTCTTTCGACCACATGAACCCAGACAAGTTCGCCGACTCCGCCGGTGTTCCCTGGGACGGCCGCCACTTCGAAGAAAACACTTTCGCAGATGATGATGGCACGGCCAACCCAGCGCTGATCGAAGCAATCGGAAATCTGCAAGCTGGCACCGGCTCAATCGAAAACGTCATCGACGCCATCCGTGACTCACGCCTATTAATCCCACTGCTTGCCAATTTGGGAGAAGCCGGTGAAGGCGCTCACGGTCAGACCGTAGACAAGTCAGCGGACCTAAGCATCGTCACAGTGGAAACACCAGACCAGCAGAACGGTCTGCCGGTGTTCTCAAGCGTCACCGCCATGGCCACCTGGAACAAAGACGCCCGTCCGGTTCCTCACAGCGCAGTAAAGGCAGCGCTCGCGGCAGCAGCAGAAGGCAACACTCGCATGATCTTGGACGCCGGAAGCGCCACCGAATTCGTGGTTCGCCGCCCAGCTATCGAGGCAATCGCCAAGGGTGAAGCTTGGGCTCACCCAGCCACCGATACAGAAGTTCTTGAAGCATTTGGGGGAGCGCTTGACTCTTTTGACGAATTCGGTGGTTGGTCACTAGGTAACGGAGACCCGCTAAGTCGCCTTGCGTCTGCCGAAGTTGAACTAACCCTCAGCCTTGCCCGCTCGTTCACTCAGGAAGAGTTCTCGGAGCTCATGAAGAGCGTTGCTGCACGAATCTCTGAGAGCGAAGTTATCGCGCTGAAGGTTGATTCGCTGCGTGTAAAGATGGCTACAGCTTAGGCAACAGGGCCGGTGAACTTCTCACCAGGACCAGCGCCTGGAGCGTCTGGGAATGGGGAGGCCTCGCGGAAGGCGAGTTGAACCTCGCGTAGTGCGTTACGAAGGATGCGTGCGTGCTGGTCGCCCATGTAAGAAGCGCTCGCGGTAACCATTCCCGCGGTGGCGTCGATGAGTTTGCGGGCTTCGTCCAAGTCTGCTGGGCGTCCGTTTTCGGCAAGGCCACAGTGGATGGCGGCGACGTTTAGAAGTTCGATTGTGTATCTAGCGATGATCTCAACTGCTGGGACGTCGGCGATGTCGTTGATTTGCTCAGGGGATTCAGACATGGGGTTTTCCTTTTTCGTAACATCTGCTAGGCTAGCCTACGGCTCTGAAGTTCGCTTCAGACAGAAGTGGATTTATTTCCCACCCGCGTTTACCGCATCTAAAGGTTTCCGGGTTAGCTTTTGAAACGAATACGTTTCTGTGCGTCTTAGACGTGGCCAATTTCATGTCACTTTAGGAGCACTAATTAGCGATCCACGTATTAACGACCGCATCCGTGTATCAGAGGTTCGCCTCGTTGGTCCGGCTGGCGAGCAAATCGGCGTCGTCCGTATCGAAGATGCTTTGCGTCTTGCAGCGGAAGCAGACCTAGACCTAGTCGAGGTTGCGCCAACTTCCAAGCCACCGGTAGCCAAGATCATGGACTACGGAAAGTTCAAGTACGAGGCAGCTCAGAAGGTTCGTGAAGCACGCAAGAACCAGGTCAACACCGTTCTAAAGACCGTACGTTTCGGTCTAAAGATCGATGCACACGACTATGGAACCAAGCGTGGTCAGATCGAGAAGTTCCTAAAGGCGGGTGACAAGGTCAAGGTGATCGTAGTCTTCCGCGGACGTGAGCAGTCCCGTCCAGAGATGGGTATCAAGCTTCTTCAGAACTTGGCCGCTGAGGTCAACACCCTGGGTGCTGTCGAGTCGACTCCGTCGATCGATGGTCGAAACATGGTGATGGTTATCGGTCCTCTGAAGACCAAGGCAGACGTGAAGACTGAAGCCAAAAAGGCAGCCGAAAAGGCTTCCACCACTAAGACTTCGGTAGCAGAGGCTACCGAGACCGAAACAGGAGAAACTAATGCCTAAGCAGAAGACCCATTCAGGTGCTAAGAAG
>JBEBAN010000035.1:0-11450 GCA_041158865.1 Actinomycetota bacterium | reverse complement strand
CCTTGGAACTACCCGCTGAACATGGCGGTATGGAAGTTTGCTCCAGCAATCGCTGCTGGTAACACCATCGTCATCAAGCCATCGGACACCACCCCGGTTTCGACCATCATGTTGGCTGAGCTTGCAAACAAGTTCCTACCTAAGGGCGTTTTCAACGTGGTCACCGGTGACCGTGACACCGGCCGCATGTTGGTTGAACACCCAACCCCACAGATGGTTGCCATCACCGGTTCGGTTCGAGCCGGTATGGAAGTTGCCAAGAGTGCAGCCCTTGATGTCAAGCGTGTTCACCTAGAGCTAGGTGGCAAGGCTCCGGTAATCGTGTTCGCCGACGCCGACCTCAAGGCTGCCGCTGCCGGTGTTGCCGGTGCTGGTTTCTTCAACGCTGGCCAGGACTGCACCGCGGCAACCCGCGTTCTAGTTCACGAGTCGGTCAAGGACGCCTTCGTGAAGGAACTGGTCAAGGCCGTAAAGAGCGACGCCAAGGTTGGTGACCCAAACGACAAAGAAACTTACGTGGGTCCGGTAAACAACCAGAACCAGTTCGAGCGCGTGCTCGGCTTCCTTTCGCGTGTTCCAAAGCACGCCAAAGTTGAGGTTGGTGGCAAGGCGGTCAAGCGCGATGGCTTCTTTATCCAGCCAACCGTGATCTCTGGTCTTCAGCAGCAGGACGAGCACATTCAGTCGGAGATCTTCGGCCCGGTCGTGACCGTGCAGACCTTCAAGACCGACGCCGAGGCTATGAAGAATGCCAACGACGTGGTTTACGGTCTGGCCAGCTCGGTTTGGACCAATGACCACAAGCGTGCGATGCGTTTCTCGAAGGGCCTCAACTTCGGTTGTGTTTGGATCAACACCCACATCCCACTGGCAGCCGAAATGCCTCACGGTGGTTTCCGTCACTCCGGTTACGGTAAGGACCTTTCGGCCTACGGCTTCGAGGACTACACCCGTATCAAGCACGTGATGAGCTACATCGGGGAGTAATCCACAGATCCCATAAAGCGGGTTCGTTCAATCGGTTTCTTTTAGAGACTTTTTGGATGAACCCGCTTTGGTTTTTGCCGTCCTTAGTTCTCGGCGGTTTTTACGCCCTCTCCACTGGTAACTGGATGATGCTGTTGGCTACCGTGCTCATGTTTGGGGTCAGTGCACTGATTAGCCGCAAACGTCCCGTTCCTTCGGGTGAGCTTGTGGTTACGACTCGGGGAGTGAGCTTTGGCGGCAAGAAGCTACCCACCTGGAATATCTTTTGGTCCAAGGCTCTACATAAAGCGGTAATCGAAGCCATGGACGACCTGCCGCGCGAGAGTGCTTTCTACCTCACCCGAAATTGGAGGGATGGAGACCCGGATTCGTTTGCTGTTGGTTTATCGCATCGCTCATCATTAGCCTCTGGCGCTGGGCATCTGTTGGTGATTGGTCCAACCGGCTCGGGCAAGAGCGAGCTGATCCATCTGGCGCTGGCATCGCTTTATGAGGGGGTTCAGGTATTTGTCGCCGACTACAAGGGCGGAGCGGTGCTCACGGAGTGCTCGGGAATCTCGGGGGTGAGTGATCTCGATGCCGACGAACTGCAGAAAAACTTTTGGCTCGGGATTCAGCACGAGCTAGCCAGGAGGGAACAGGAACTGAAACTCAGGGGAGTAGCAAGCATTGAGGCTGCGGTTCGTGTCGGGGTTGGATTTCCTCGTCTATTAGTAGTGGTGGACGAGGTGGTGGCGGCAATTCGGATGTGCCCAGCAAGCATGACTGCCCTCACAGCGGTTGCAACCCGTGGTCGGTCGCTTGGTATTCATCTGCTGGTTACGAGCCAGTCGCTAGTGGGTATCCCTCGAGAACTGCTGATCAATATGCGCAACCGATTAGCGCTCGCGGGAACCGACGAGGTTGAACTCCTGCAACTTGGATTCAAGGAGAAATTCGCAGGTTTCAGCAGAAATACCAAAGCCGCCCTATTTTCACAGGACGGCTTGGTAGAAAGCGTTGAAGTTCCACTTGGGATTAGGCGAGCACCTCGGCTAGCGGGGTGAAGCTCATTCCGTGGGCAACCGCAACCGGCTCGCTGGTGATCGCGCCATCGTGGCTGTTTAGGCCAAGGGCGAGCGAACCATCGGCCTGCAGCGCCTTCTTCCAGCCATTGTTGGCTAGCGAGCGAGCGTAAGGCATGGTTGCGTTGGTTAGCGCGTAGGTGCTGGTGTGAGGCACGGCACCTGGCATGTTGGCAACACAGTAGAAGATGGCGTCGTGAACCTTGAAGGTTGGCTCAGCGTGAGTGGTTGGCTTCGAGTCTGCGAAGCAACCTCCCTGGTCAATCGCGATGTCAACCAGCACGCTGCCAGGCTTCATCTTCTTGACGTGCTCGTTGGTCACTAGCTTTGGAGCCTTGGCACCAGGAATCAGTACCGAACCAATGACTAGGTCGGCCTCGGCAAGTGAGCGGTTGATCTCGAATGCATTCGAGGCCAAGGTGCGAATGCGTCCGGCATAGTGGTGGTCAAGCTCGCGTAGGCGGTTTAGGTTGGTGTCGAGCACGGTAACTTCGGCTCCGGCTCCCACTGCCATGGCAACCGCGTTGGTGCCGGCAACACCGCCACCGAGCACAACAACCTTGGCTGGGCGGGTTCCAGGAACTCCGCCGAGTAGCATTCCGCTACCGCCGTTGTGGCGCATCAAGGTCTCGGCGCCAACCTGAATCGAAAGACGACCGGCAACCTCACTCATAGGAGCGAGAAGCGGAAGCTGGCGGCTAGGAAGCTGAACGGTCTCGTAGGCAATTGCGGTTACCTTCTTCTCTACCAACTGCTTGGTGAGTTCAAGGTCTGCTGCGAGGTGTAGGTAGGTGAAGAGGACTAGACCTTCGCGAAGGAATCCGTACTCCGAAGCGATTGGCTCTTTAACCTTCATGACCATGTCACCGGCTGCCCAGGTGCCAGCTGCATCTGGAAGGATGGTTGCTCCGGCGTCCTGGTATTCCTTATCACTGATGCTGGAACCGTTACCGGCACCGCCCTGGACGAATACTTCGTGGCCCGCGACGACGAGTTCATGCACACCGGCTGGAGTGATGGCTACGCGGAATTCGTTGTTCTTAACTTCGGCAGGTACCGAGATACGCATTGTGTGCTCCTACTGGCGGCTCCTTCGCCGTCCTTTACAAACATACCCGAAAGTAAACTTTGTTGTTTTTGGTATTCAGCCTGCATTTGTTGTGGCAGTATTTGAATTGACCCGCCATAGGCGTGTCGATTGGTTGTTGTGTGGACAGTGATGTCCGTTCGATGAGTAGGAGTCAGAAAATGACTGAACCGGTTAAAGACCCGATTGTCCGTGAAGCCCTTAAGGCAGCCAAAGCAGCAGAGGTAACCCGTCGTGCGGTTATCGGTGGTGCCGGTGCAGTGAGCCTTACCGCTCTGCTAGCAGCCTGTGCACCAGGCGGTGCCGCTAAGAAGACTCTGAAGGCAGCCAAGGACCTGTCTGACACCGAGAAGACTCTGGCGTGGGACAACTGGCCTTACTACATCGACGGCGAGGACGGATCGTTCCCAACCCTGAAGGCCTTCGAGAAGAAGACCGGTATCAAGGTTGACTACAGCATCTCGGTTGACGACAACAACACCTACTTTGCCGCCATCAAGAACCAGCTAGCCGCTGGAACCGCCACTGGCGCAGACACCTTCTGCCTCACCGACTGGATGGTCGCCCGTCTAATCAACAACGGCTATGTGCAGGAACTCGACTACGCGAACATGCCGAACGTGACCTCGAACCTCATTCCTTCGTTCAAGGCTGAACTTGGCCAGTTTGACCCAGGTCGCAAGTACTCGCTTCCTTGGAAGGGCATCATTGCCGGTATCGGTTACCACAAGGCGAACTACAAGAAGCTAACCGGCAAGGACGCACCTACCTCGCTAGACGACCTATGGGCTCCAGAGCTAAAGGGTCGTGTTGAGGTTCTTGCCGAGATGCGCGACACCCTAGGCATCATGATGATGGCCGCCGGTGTTGACCCACAGAAGTTCACCTCGGACGACTTCTACAACGCTCTAGACCTATTCACCGAGAAGGTTTCTTCCGGTCACATTCGTTCGATCAAGGGAAACTCTTACGTCGACGACTACAAGTCGGGCGATGCAGTTGCCGGTATCGTTTGGGCCGGTGACCTGGTTGGCGCCAACATCGAGATCGGCAGCGACGTCCTCGGCGTAGTACTTCTTGACTCGGGTTCAACCTTCGCCACCGACAACTTCGTGGTTCCGATGGGCTCTGCTCACAAGAAGAACGTTGAAACTGTTATCGACTACTACTTCGACCCTGCAGTTGCTGCGGAGTTGGCTCTGGCCGGCGTTTACTACGTTCCACCAGTAGCAGGAGTCAAGGAAGAAGTCATCAAGAAGGACCCAGTTCTTGCTACCAACGAACTGATCTTCCCAACCGACGAGACTTTCGCAACCAAGCTAAAGCAGCTTCGTCCGTTGACCGCCAAGGAGGACAACGAGTTCTCGAAGGCTTGGTCGAAGGCCGCTAACGGAGTTGTTTAATTGGCAATCGACTTCAAGCCGTCGGGTGCTGATCTAGAACTAATTGATGTACGCAAGGAATTCCCTGGATTCGTTGCGCTCGAAGACATGGACCTGCACATCCCTGCGGGTGAATTCTTCGCTCTACTCGGCCCATCGGGTTGCGGTAAGACCACCACGCTGCGCATCGTTGCCGGGCTTGAAGAACAGACCACCGGTCAGGTTCTAATTGGCGGCAAGGACGTATCTGGCACCAAGCCTCACCAGCGTCCGGTAAACACCGTGTTCCAGAGCTACGCCTTGTTCCCGCACATGACCATCCTTGAAAATGTCGCCTTCGGTCTGCGTCAGCGCAAGATTGAAGACCCGCTGAAGAAGGCCATGGACGCACTGAACCTGGTTGAACTCGGTTACGCCGCACAGCGTCGTCCGCAGCAGCTTTCCGGTGGTCAGCAACAGCGTGTTGCGCTTGCTCGCGCACTGGTCAATCGCCCAGCGCTTCTTCTTCTTGACGAGCCGCTAGGTGCGCTTGACCTCAAGCTGCGTCGCCAGATGCAGATCGAGCTCAAGGCCATCCAGATGGAAGTTGGTTTAACCTTCCTTCACGTGACCCACGACCAGGAAGAGGCCATGGACATGGCCGACACCGTTGCGGTTATGAACAAGGGACGCATCGAGCAGATGGGTGCACCTGAAGCGCTTTACGACCGTCCGAAGACCGCTTTCGTATCCAAGTTCCTAGGGCAGTCGAACCTGTTCGTTGGAAGCGTTGTCGACTCAAACGCCGCTTCGGTTTCGATCGAGGTTGGTGGACACAAGATCACCGCCCCTAAGAACCGCGCCGAGAAGCACACCGGCAAGATTTGCATCGGTGTTCGTCCGGAGAAGGCAACCTTCCACCGTTCTGCTCCAAAGCTTGGCGCAGACCATGTTGTGGTTGGTCCTGGCGAGATTATCGACATTCGCTTCACCGGTGTTAGCAACCAGTACCTAATCGACATTCCCAACATCGGCGAAGTTACCGTGTTCGCTCAGAACGTGGGCATCAGCCCGGTTGTTGAACTCGGCGAAAAGGTTTGGGTTTCGTGGAAGGTCGAGCACTCGTTCGGTCTTGCCGATCTACCTGCTGGCAACGAAGAAGAGTAGCCCATGGCATTCGCGGCTTTTGGTAGCTCCAGCGCAACCGAACACAAGGGTCCAACGAAGTCGGGCGCGATCGTCCTCGCTTTGTTGATGCCTGGACTTATCTATCTAGGTCTGTTCTTTTTCACCCCGCTGTTCTCGCTAATCATCACCTCGCTACAGGCGCCTGCCGAGACCGGCGGTATTGGTGAGTACGTTTACGCATTCAACGTTGAGAACTACAAATACGTGGTTGAGAACTACCTACCGCAGATTCTTCGCTCGTTCTACTACGCGACAGTGGCAACCATCGTGGCGCTGCTGATTAGCTACCCGCTGGCCTACTTCATCGGTGTGAAGCTGCGCAACCGCCCACTGCTCAAGAGCCTGATGCTGACTCTGGTCATCGCACCGTTCTTCATCTCGTTCCTGCTTCGCACCATCGCTTGGAAGTCGATCTTCTCCGATGGCGGAGCGGTCATGCAGACCGTCTACAACCTGGGGCTGATGCAGCCGTCCGAGCACTTCCTCGGATCCGACTTCGCGGTTATCTTCGGTCTGACCTATAACTTCATTCCGTTCATGACCTTGCCGCTCTACACCACGCTTGAGCGCTTCGACACTCGTCTGCTCGAGGCCGGTTCAGACCTTTACGCCAACCCATCCAAGGTGTTCATGAAAGTGACCCTGCCAATCACCACCCCTGGAATCATCTCGGGAACTCTCTTGGTGTTCATTCCAATCGCGGGTGACTATGTCAACGCCAGCCGCGACTTCCTAGGTTCTGCCAAGACCTCGATGATCGGAACCATGGTTGAGTCTGACTTCCTACAGAACTGGGATTACCCGTCTGCTTCGGCGCTTAGCGTGCTGCTGATGGCAGTTATCGTGATTCTGGTTGCCACCTATGTTCGTAGCGCAGGAACGGAGGACCTACTGTGAAGCGTTTCTCGATTGGAAAGCTCACCCTGCCGGTTTACTCGGTTTTGGCCATAGCGTTCATGCTCATTCCGATTGTTTATACGATCGTCTTCTCGTTCAATGATTCAAACCGTGGCAACACCACCTGGAAGGGCTTCACCTTCGACAAGTGGCTCGGTGTTTGCAATCGCCCAGATGTCTGCGATGCCCTCGGAAATTCGCTGCTAATCGGTGGCGTATCGACCCTGATCGCAACCATCCTCGGTACCGCTCTGGCAATTGGTTTGGTTCGCTATAAATTCAAGGCTCGCTCGCTTGTGAACCTGGCCCTGTTCTTGCCGATGGCAACCCCTGAGGTTGTACTCGGTGCTGGTCTTGCCGGTCTGTTCTTCAACATGGGCTTCGCCCCTGGAATGCTTACCGTAACCATCGCTCACGTGGTCTTCTGTCTCTCGTTCGTTGTGGTTACCGTGAAGGCTCGAGTACAGACCCTTGACCCGGTCCTAGAAGAAGCCGGTCGCGACCTTTACGCCAACCCAAACCAGGTCTTCTGGAAGATCACCTTCCCGCTGCTGGTTCCAGGTATCGTTTCGGCCGCGCTGCTTTCGTTCTCCCTTAGCTTCGACGATTTCATCATCACCTACTTCAACTCGGGCGAGGTAACGACCTTCCCTAAGTTCATCTACGTAGCAGCGGCTCGTGGAGTGCCTGCCGAAGCGAACGTCATCGCTTCTGCCGTATTCATCGCAACCATCCTGTTGGTGCTGATCGTTCAGATCAACGGTGCGGTCAAGCGCAAGAAGCTACTCAAGGTCAAGTAACCCAGACATAAAAAGACCCGCAAGCCTAAACTTGCGGGTCTTTTCTTTGGCTATTACAGGCTAGCTAGCGCTTCTTCAAGAACGTTCAGGGCATCCTGAAGCTGTTCGTCGGTAATTGCTAGTGGCGGTAGGAAGCGGATTACGTTGTAGTAGGTTCCGGCGTTTAGAACTAGAACACCGTTGCGGTGGCAGTGACCTACAACCGTTGTTACAGCTGCGGCATTCGGGTTCTTGGTGCCTGGCTCTACAAGTTCAATGGCGATCATGGCGCCGCGTCCGCGGATGTCACCAATCACTGGGAACTTGGCCTGGAGCTCTGCTAGGCGAGCCTTCATGACGCCTTCAATGTGAAGGGCACGCTCAAGCACGCCACCGGCTTCGATTTGCTCTAGAACAGCTACAGCGGCCGCGGCGGCAACAGGGTTACCTCCGTAGGTGCCACCGATTCCACCTGCGTGAGCGGCGTCCATGACATCTGCGCGACCGGTAACTGCCGAGATTGGCATACCGCCGGCGATACCCTTGGCGATGGTCAGCAGGTCTGGCTCAAAGCCGTCCTCGTACTGGCTGGCGAACCACTTACCGGTACGAGCTACACCAGACTGAACCTCGTCGGCAACCATAAGTACGTTGTTGGCGCGAGCCCAGTCCTGAAGGGTCTTTAGGAAGCCAGGGGCTGGAACGATGAATCCACCCTCACCCTGAATTGGCTCGATGAAGATTGCTGCTAGGTCTTCTGCTCCTACGCGCTTCTCGATGTAGGTGATGGCGCGACGCGCTGCCTCTTCACCGGTCATGCCCTCTGGGTCACGGAATGGGTAGGACATTGGTACGTGGTGAACGCTGCCGGCCATTGGTCCAAAGCCGTTGCCGTAAGGGGAAGCCTTGAAGTTCATGGCCATGGTTAGGTTGGTACGACCGTGGTAGGCGTGGTCGAATACTACGATTCCAGCCTTGCGGGTGAACTTTCGGGCAAACTTGACCGCGTTTTCAACGGCTTCGGCACCCGAGTTGAACAGAGCCGACTTCTTAGGGAAGTTACCAGGGGTGTGCTTGTTCAGCAGTTCACAAACGCGCACGTAAGGAACGTATGGGGTCACGGTGAAAAGTGTGTGGGTTAGCTTGGCTACCTGTGCCTGAACCGCTGCAACTACCTTCTCGTTGGTGTGACCGATGGTCGTAACACCAATGCCTGAACCCAGGTCAATGAACTGGTTTCCGTCCACGTCGGTAAGGATCGCGCCGTGGGCGTGATCGATGTAAACCGGAAGCGAGGCGCCAACGCCAGCCGAAACATTGTTCAAGCGGTGCTGGTGAAGTTCCTGAGACTTTGGTCCAGGAATAGCGGTAACGATTTTTCTTGCTGAGACAGGGGTTTCACTCATAGGGCTAGTCTACGCCCGTAGTTTGCTCGGTTGGTGGGAGAATTATGAAATGCGTCGCGTAATTGTGCTGGGGAGTACTGGGTCTATTGGCACCCAGGCTCTTGAGGTTATATCCCAATACCCACATAGGTTTCAGCTGGTTGGACTAGCCGCCGGAACCAATGCTGAATTGCTCGAAAAACAGCGCCAAGAATTTAGTTTGGACACGAACGTTTGCGTGCTCGGAAGCGAGGCTGCGACGCGTTTGGTGGAAACTTTGGACGCCGACGTCGTGGTCAACGGAATCACCGGCTCAATCGGTTTGGCACCAACTTTGGCAACCCTTCGCACCGGTAAAACTTTGGCGCTTGCTAACAAGGAATCGCTAATCGTCGGCGGTCGTCTGGTTACCGATTTGGCCAAGCCTGGGCAGATCGTCCCGGTTGATAGTGAACACTCGGCTCTGGCTCAGTGCCTACTCTCGGGAACCGCTGGCGAGGTGCGAAAGCTGGTCCTCACCGCTTCCGGCGGCCCTTTCCGCGGCTGGTCGCTTGAGCAGTTGCGCGACGTAACCCCTGAGCAGGCGCTGGCTCACCCAACCTGGGTGATGGGCAAGGTAGTTACCACCAACTCGGCGACGATGGTGAACAAAGGTCTCGAGCTCATTGAGGCGCACCTACTCTTCGATGTTCCAATCGACTCCATCGATGTCACCGTTCACGCGCAGTCAATCGTGCACTCGATGGTCGAGTTCGTCGACGGCTCGGTAATCGCGCAGTGTTCACCACCAAACATGAAACTTCCAATTGCCCTGGGTATGAGCTGGCCGGAACGCCTAGACGGCGTGATGCCAGCCCTTGATTGGACCAAGGCTTCGACCTGGACCTTCGAGCCACTGGACGAAAAGGTTTTCAAAGCGGTCGCTCTAGCACGCAGGGCGGCGACACTTGGCTACACCTATCCAGCCGTTTACAACGCAGCAAACGAGGAAGCAGTTGAAGCCTTCCACAAGGGCAAGATTTTCTTCACTCAGATTGTCGAGGTAATCGAACGGGTGATGGATGCCCACGAGGTGGCTGGGGAGTTGACCCTGGAGAGTGTTTTGGCAGCCGAGAAGTGGGCTAGGGATCGCGCTCACGCCCAGATGGCGAATGCTTGCTAAGCAAACTGTCAGAATCTGTCGCTAAGGTATTCGCGTGAGCAACATTTTCGGTGAAATCCTCGGCTGGGCAATCTTCATTCTCGGTCTCGCAATCTCGATCGGGCTGCACGAATTCGGGCACCTAATTCCTGCAAAACTTTTCGGCATCAAGGTTCCAAACTGGGCAATCGGTTTTGGCCCAAAGCTCTGGGGTAAGCAGATCGGTGAAACCGAATACTCAATTCGCGCCATTCCGCTCGGTGGTTTCATAACCATGATCGGCATGTTCCCGCCAGAAGATCCAGCCAAGCCCGACCGCAAGCGAATGTTCGGCAAGCTCATCGCTCAATCGCGAGAGGCTCACTCGGAGTTCATGGAGCCGGGCGATGAGAATCGCACGCTCTACTCGAAACCAGCCTGGCAGCGAATCATCGTGATGTTCGGTGGTCCGTTTGTGAATCTGGTTCTAGGGTTCACCCTGATCATAGTTTCGCTCTCCGGGCTTGGAACCGTTGAGCAAAGCCCCCGAATCAACGCAGTCATTGAATGTCAGGCGCAGATGGAAAATCCGGACGACGAATGCACCGTAGATTCCACCAAGACTCCAGCCTTTGAGGCTGGCTTGCAGGCGGGCGATGTTGTGCTGAAGGTTGATGGAAAACAGGTCGTTATCGCCAGTGACTATCTTGGTGTTGTGACCAGCCTGCCGCTGACCCAGCATCAGCTGACCATTCAGCGGGATGGCCGTGAAATCGAGATTCCGGTAACCGCTTCTTCTACGATGCGTTCGGTTACCAATCCTGAAACAGGTGAAGTCACTCGCGAACCTCGTCCGTACCTCGGAGTACAGGCAGAGTTTGAACGAATTTCACTTCCGCTGGATCGTTCCTTCGCTTCCGCTGCAGATACGACAGCTCAAACTTTTGGTTTCATAGCCCAGTTCCCGCAACAAGTGGTGGCCTCGGTCACATCGCTGTTCACTGGAGTGGAACGAGACGGCAACTCGGCGGTGTCGGTGGTTGGCATCGGTCAGATTTCGGGCCAAGTTGCCGCCTCCGAGGCAGATCCGGCCGATAAGGTCTTCTTCTGGCTCATGATTCTGGGCTCGCTAAACCTCGCGCTGTTCGCGTTCAACATGATTCCGCTACCTCCGCTTGATGGCGGTCACATCCTTGGTGGTGTCTACGAATACCTCAAACGCGGAGCTTTCAAGGTGATTGGTCGCAAGGGTAAGGTTCGAGTCGACACCGCACTGATGGCGCCACTGGCGCAGGCAGGGTTCCTGTTCCTAATGGTTGCGGGTGTGGCGATGATTCTGGTTGATATCTTCAACCCAATCGCCTTCTAGTTCGCGGTTATGCTTGAGACATGCCTGCAGTAAATCTAGGACTACCAAAGAGCCCACCTCCGGTGTTGGCTCCAAGACGCAAGAGCCGCAAGATTATGGTTGGCAAGGTTGCCGTAGGTGGTGATGCCCCGATCTCGGTGCAGTCGATGTGTACCACCCCGACTACCGATGTCAACTCCACCCTTCAGCAGATTGCTGAGCTAACCGCGTCCG
>JBEBAN010000034.1:0-12020 GCA_041158865.1 Actinomycetota bacterium | reverse complement strand
GCGGCACCGGCGGTGCGTCCGAAGCCCTGAACAACGTTGAATACGCCGTCTGGGATTCCAGCCTGCTTGGTTAGGTCGGCGAAGAAGCTAGCGGAGAGCGGGGTCCACTCGGCTGGCTTTAGAACTACGGTGTCACCGGCTGCAAGGGCAGGGCCGATTCGCCAGGTGGCAAGCATCAGCGGTGCGTTCCACGGGGTAATGATTGCGGTAACACCGGCTGGGTCCCAGCTGATCCTGTTGGTGTGACCGCGGGTTTCGAGGTCATCGTGCTTGAGGTCGTTCATCGCGTACTCGGCGAAGAAGCGGATGTTCATGGCCACGCGAGGCATTACTCCACGGCGGTGAGAGCGCAGTAGCGAACCGTTGTCCATGGTCTCGAGCTGAGCCAGGGTTTCAACATTTGCTTCAACCAGTTCGGCGAGCTTGAGCAGCTTTTCGCCGCGACCCTTTGGCCCCAGCTTCCACCAGCCAGGGAAGGCTGCCTTAGCAGCAGCTACGGCCTGGTTTACTTCGTCTTCTCCACCCGATGCGATCTCGCCTAGGAACGATCCGTCGATCGGGGAGGTGTTGGTGTAGGTCTCTGCGGAAGCTACTCGCTGGCCACCAATGTAGTGTCGGGTGTCGATCCTGGCACCGGCAACTTCAATGAAAGTCATCGACCTGGCTCCTTTGTCAGATTGGAATCCAACCGAAATATTCGTTCGGTTACTAATGATTTACTTTATGGCATAGTTGAGGCAAGGTAAAACCAACTTTTATAACAATTTGGAAGTAGCTCATGACTCAAAACCGCAGACCACGCATCGCGATCCTCGGCCGCTTCGCGGAATCAACTTCGGTGACCCGCTATGCGGGAGTGGTGAACGCTCGCCGCTTGCTTGAATTGGTTTGGGCTGCCGGTGGAGAACCGCTAACCCTGCTTCCGGTTGCCGGTTCCAACTGGGACGAACGCCTTGCCGGTTTCGATGGCGTGCTGATGCCTGGTGGTTCCGATGTGAGCCCACGGGCCTACGGTGAAGAGCCAGCCTCCGATGAGATTTACGGCGTGGACGAACTGCAGGATGAAGTCGACCTTTCACTGGTTCAGTACGTTTTCGAAAAGGGCATTCCACTACTTACCGTTTGCCGCGGAACCCAGGTCACCAACGTGGCACTTGGCGGTAGCCTGCTACAGCACATGGACGAACCGCACCGTCACCACGTGGCGCAGGTTGAAATCGAATCAAACCTGGCCGAGCTAGGTCTTTCGAAAGGAACCGTTCAGGCTTCCTGCTACCACCACCAAATCTTGAAGAAGCTCGGTGTTGGTGTGACTCCGATCGCGAGAGCAGCCGGAGGTCATGTTGAAGCGGTTCGCTACGACTCCGCTAAGAACTGGGCTTTCGGCTTGCAGTGGCACCCGGAGGACAACTTCGATTCGGACGCCAGTCAGCTGGAAATTACCAAAGCGTTCGTAAACGCCTGCCGCTAGTCGCGGCTCTGTGCCTCAACGTTTTCGGTGATTAGTCGAAGGGCGTCGGCAGCTGCAACCTGAGTCTTTAAATCCAGGGCGGAAGCAACAAACTGCTCCTGCTTGTTGAACAGTGGGAACAACTGTTCCATCAACTTCTTACCCTTCGAGGTGAGGGTAACCAGAACCAGACGGCCGTCATCCTTGCTGCGCTTGCGAGTGGCAAGACCGCGCTTTTCGAGGGTATTCAAAACACCGGTCAAGGTTGCCTTCGAGAAGCCGGCTTCGGCCGCGATTTCGCGAGTCTCGCTGGTCTCCCAGATCCAAACGACCCAGAGCACCACGAATGCCGACCAAGAAAGTTCGTGAGGTGCGAGCACGCTGCGCTCGAGGTGGTTGCGAACAGCGGTTGCGGCACGGAACAGGTTGGAGGCTACGGCCATTGCCTGGAAGTCGATCTGCATACCGGCGAGACGCTCGTCGACGTGACGTTCGGTCTCGCGTAAGGTATGGGCTCCAGCCATCAGTTTCCCCGTCTCTAAGTTGCTATTCAAGTAACTCTTTTAATTTTCGCATTTATGCCCGCAATAGATAACGATTCGGTGAATGTTGTTAGGAACCGAAGAAACTGGACTAGATTGTTAGCATCCGAACAATCTAGGAGAAATTATGTCTTCAGCGTCGAAGATCAACCTGGCAGACCTCGACCTCTTCGCAAATGGTGCGCCTTGGGCAGCCTTCAAGACCCTGCGCAATGAGAGCCCAGTTCACTGGAACGAAGAGGAAGCACCAAATCACGGCTTCTGGTCGGTCATGGGCTACCACGACATCGTGAGCGTGCTTCGTGACTCAGACACATTCACTTCCGAACGATTCACCAACCTTGAAGAGGTTGACAAGGAGCAGGAAGAAGCGCGGCGTTCGCTACTAGAGACCGATGGCACACGTCACCGTGCACTCCGTCGACTACTACAGGGCCAGTTCACACCAGGTGCCGTAGCAAAGTACGAGACCTTCCTACGCGGCCTAACCGCAACCACCCTAGACAACGCATTCGCCAAGGGTTCGTTCGACTTCGTGCAGGAAGTCTCTGCAGACTTCCCGATCAACGTTCTGGTCAAGCTTCTTGATGTTCCTGAAGAGGACGCACCACAGCTGATCGAGTGGGGTAACCGCATGGTTGGCTTCGACGACCCAGAGCACGCCGACCTAATGATGAACGACCCTGAGAGTGAGAAGTACCGTCTGGTACCCTTCAAGTCTCCCGCCGCTCTAGAGGTGTTTGAATACGGCGACGCCCTAGCCCGCGAGCGTCGCGGCAAAGACGGCACCGACCTCGTTTCCGTCCTAGTAAACGGCGACATGTCGGATGGCATCCCGCTAACTGAGCGTGACTTCCACACCAACTTCCTATTGCTAGTTGTGGCAGGTAACGAGACCACTCGTCACACCATCAGCCACACCATGCGCAACCTGATTCAGCACCCAGACCAGCTGGCAATCCTTCAGGAGAACCCAGACCTGATTCCTTGGGCTGTTGAAGAGTTCCTTCGCTACGCGAGCCCGGTTTACCACTTCCGTCGCACCGCGACCAAGGACACCGAGATCCGCGGCCAGAAGATCAAGGCCGGCGACAAGGTTGTTCCGTTCTTCGCTTCGGGTAACTACGACGAGGCTGTGTTCGAGAACCCAGACAAGTTCGATGTCACCCGAAACCCGAACGAACACATGACCTTCGGTCGTGGCGGACCACACATGTGTCTAGGTAACGCCCTGGCTCGCATCGAGCTTCGCGTGATGTTCGAAGACCTCATCCGTCGCGTCGACAAGGTGGAGATCACCGGTGAACTTGACTACCTACGTTCGAACTTCGTTCACGGTATCAAGCGCATGCCAGTGAAGGTAACCACTCGCTAACGCGCCACTAAATGAGTTTCGCGACGTGCTTTAGGAAGCCGTCGATCAGAGCGTAGGTTCGAGCGGTCGCAGCTTCTTCATAGGCATAGGTCTGAGCCATCATGATGTCAGGGTCCTGGCCATCCTTCTCAACCAGCCCACGTCCGTCCCAATCGAGCCAGCCCTGAAGGGCCGAGCCGATAAGTTCCGGGTGGAACTGGAGTGCGAGCGAGCGGTTCACGATGAACGCCTGCGAAGCGAACGTGTTGCGAGCAATTTCGGTGGCGCCGGCCGGAACCGTCCAGCGGTCGTAGTGGAACTGGAACCATGGGCCGGATGGCACGATGTCTGGGCGGTCGGTCCAAACGTCTTTCCAGCCGATCTCGCAGTTAGGCGCGCGGCCAACCGTGCCTCCGAGTGCGCGAGAAATGAGCTGACCACCGAAACAGATTCCGAGTACAGGCTTACCCGAGGTGACTGCCTCGCGGATCCACTCGACCTCTGGCTGAAGCCAGTTACCGATACAGGCGTCATCCCAGGCGCCCCAAGGAGCGCCAAGTGGAATGATCAGGTCGTAGTCGTCGAGATTTGGAAACTCGAAGGTCACGTTCGGCGTGCGGAACGAGGCTTCCGGAACCACCAGCTGCTCTACAACGTCAAAGCCGTGGTGCCGTAGGCGATCTGCTACCGGTCCAGGGGGAGAGATGTGGTCGTGTTGAATGAACAATGCCTTCATTGGCAATTCCTCCCAAAAAGATTTGTAACCGAACGATTACGATTTCTAAGTCTAGATTTCTATCATGGAAACATAACCATAGAATTTCGTTAGATGCCTAACGATTTAGCAACAAAGGAGTTGTCCATGGCTGTGGATCTATTCAAACTTCGCGAAGACCTAAAATCTCGCAACATCGACGTGCTGCGGTTCATCTACGCTGACGTCCTAGGTATCACTCGCTCGAAAGACGTACTAGTTAGCAACCTAGACAAGGCAGCTCACAATGGCCCCGCATTCTGCCAAGGTGTTTGGGTCACCACGGTTCGCGGTGGCGTGCTCGATGCCGGCAACATTGCCGCCGACGGTCTGCAAGACCTCGTCTCCAAGATTGATCCAGATACCATCACCGAGCTTCCTTGGGAGCCGGGTGTTGCTTACGCAATCGTTGACGCATTCAACCCAGACGCAACCGCAAACATGTTCTCGCCTCGCATGGTTCTAAAGAAGGTCATCGAAGGCTATGCCGAGCTAGGTCTAGTGCCAGTGGTTGGCCCTGAGATTGAGTTCTACATCGCCAAGCAGAACGAAGACGGCACCTGGCACCGTCAGCACGAGCGCACCGGTCAGGTTTACACCACCGGCTCGATGGTTGACCCAGACGGCACCTTCCTTCACCTACTGCGCATGCTTGACCAGATGAACATCGGCGTCTTCGCCGGTAACCATGAGTTCAGCCCAGCGCAGTACGAGATCAACCTTTGGCACTCGCACGCACTAGACGCAGCAGACCGCACCTTCAAGTTCAAGACCGCCATCAAGGACGTCGTGAATCGCGCCGGAAAGCTAGCAACCTTCATGGGTAAGCCTTGGTCAGACGAGGGTGGCTCTGGTTTCCACCTTCACTTCTCGGTAACCGACATCGCCGGCAACAACAAAATGCACGACGGCAACGGCAATCTCAGTGAGGTCGCCCGCAGCCTGATCGCTGGTATCACTCACAATGCGAACAGCCTGACCGGCCTGACCAACCCAACCGTAAACGCCTTCAAGCGCCTCGGCCCAGACACCCTGGCTCCGTTCCGTGCCAACTGGGGTTACGACAACCGCTCCTGCATGATCCGCATCCCGCCTGAGCGCGGCCAGGGCACCCGTCTCGAGGTTCGCGTGGGAGACGCGGCTGCCAACCCTTACCTAGTGATCGCCGGAATTCTGGCTGCAGGTTTGGACGGCATCAAGCGAAACCTTCCTTGCCCAGATGAGGCGGTTGGCATGGCCTACGACAACGAGTCAGCACCAACTCTTCCACTGACCTTCACCGAGGCCTTGGACGCACTCGAGGCGAACCCTCACCTGATGGACCAGATGTCGCCGCAGCTCGTAGAAGCATTCGTGGTTCTAAAGCGCGACGAAATCGAGCGCTACATCGCCGAGGTTCCGGAGCACACTCGCGATGTGACGAAGTGGGAGCACGACGAGTACATCCTCGACTTCTAAACGAATTACAAGAAATGGCCCCGAATTGCTTCGGGGCCATTTCTTTATTGGAGTTCGAACGAATAACTAAACGTTAGGGTTCGAGCGGTCGGTAACTAGCTTTCCTCCGTTGAACGTTGTTCCAACCTCACGGTAGTAACCGGCCAAGATCTTCTCAACAGGAAGGATCGACTTTAGTTCGTCCCACTGAGAGTCGTGTAGTTCTAGGGTTGCGTCACCCTTCCAGATCGGTCCGCCCGAGAAGTCAACACCGCTCATGGTGATGATTTGGTCTAGCGAGTTTCCCGCGCCAGGCGTGATCGATGGAACCCATCGGTGGTGAAGCATTGGGTGACCGTTCACGAATCCGTTGCTGTCTGCTTCTTCACGCAGGGTAACCACTGCCGATGCGAGGCGGTGGTCGTAGGCGGCTAGCGAAGCGCCAATTTTGGCACCTGGCTCTAGGCGTGGAGCAGCCTTGCCGTAGTTGAAGACGCGGGTAACACCCATCGAGCCAAGCTTCTTAGGGTAGCCCTGGAAGAATCCACGCGCCAGTGCGAAGTCTTTGGTAACCCAGATCGAAACGCAGCGCGAGTAGGTCTGGCCCTGATACTTGCAGCGTACAACCGCGAAAGTCTCGAGGTACTGGCTACGCAGTGGGTCGAGTAGCTCGGCGCCACCCTCCGAGCAACTCTGCCAGTCAGCCCAGATAAGTGCCACGGCACCAGGGTTTTCATCGGCAAGCTCTAGCTCCGGTGGAAGCATGTTGCGAACGTTCTGTGGGTCGGTCAAGTACTCAACGGTGAGTAGCGTGCCCGAGTAATACCACGGCATGTTCGGAGCGATCGACGAGTTGCCACCAGGGGTCAACGGTGCGAAAAATCCTTTGAGTTCAGTCATGTGTTTAAGACTAACCAAATCATTAGCACCCGAACAATCACCCTTGTCAATCCTTTATAACAATTCGGCAATAATCCCCAAAAAATAGGCTAAAACCCTTCATTTGTTCCCGAACAAAAGGCATTCTTAATAAATCGTTCGGATATGAACGACCACTCAAAGAGGAGAAATAATGGCAGAACAGCACAGCGACTCTCAGTCGCTCCGAAAGGGACGACTCGGCGTTGCCGGCATCGTTTTCTTCGTGGTTGCTGCATCCGCACCACTGGTTGGTATGACTGGAGCCGTTCCAGTTGCGATGCTTGCAGGTAACCTAACCGGAACCCCAGGAACCTACCTAGCCGTAGGTCTAGCACTACTTCTATTCAGCGTTGGTTATGCAGCGATGAGCAACAAGGTCACCAACGCCGGAGCATTCTTTGCTTACGTTGGTAAAGCATTCGGTCCAAAGGCCGGTGTTGCTTCCGCATTCGCATCGATCGTTGGCTACATCACCATCCAGCTAGCAATCTATGGATTCTTCGGTGGCCTAATGGCCGGTCAGATGGCGTCCTTAGGAATTGATGTGCCTTGGTGGGCCTGGACCCTAATCGCTTGGGCTTTGGTCACCGGTCTTTCGCTACTCAGCGTTGACGTTGGTGCCAAGGTTCTAGGTGTACTAATGATCGCCGAGGTACTAAGCCTTCTAATCGTTGCCGGAGCAATCCTGGTCAACGGAGGCCCAGACAAGGGCGTGAACCTTGCCGCATCATTCTCGCCAGACAACATCCTTATGGGTGGAATTGCTGGAGGTGCCGGTATCGCGATCGCCTTCGCTTTCGCATCGTTCATCGGCTTCGAAGCAACCGCCATCTACGGTGAAGAGTCCAAAGACCCTAAGCGCACCGTACCAAAGGCCACCTACTGGGCAATTGGAATCATCACCGCACTATTCGCTATCGTCTCGCTAGCAATGGTCACCGGTATGGGTGCATCAACCCTTCCAGACAAGATCATCGAGTTCTCGAGCATCGAGGGCGTTCCACTAGCTAACCCAGCAGGCGTGCTATTCGCTCTAAGCGACCAGTACGTAGGAACCTGGCTAACCCAGATCATGAGCTGGCTAGTTGTATCGAGCCTCTTTGCCGGTCTACTGGCGTTCCAGAACGCAACTTCCCGCTACTTCTTCGCCATGGGCCGCGCAGGCGTCCTAGGTAAGTCGTTCGGCAAGACCAACGCTTCCGGTGCTCCACAGTCTGGTGTAATCCTTACCTCGGTAATCGCAGTTCTAGTTGTTGCACTGTTCGCAGTTCAGGGCCTAGACCCAATCCTTCACCTCTTCTTCTGGATGAGCGCAATCACCTCGATCGCGATCTTCTTTGTTGAAATTTTGGTCAGCCTCGCTGTAATCAAGTTCTTCAGCAAGGGCGGAGAGAACATGTGGAAGGGCACCATCGCTCCAGCACTTAGCGCGCTAGTTCTAAGCTTTGGCCTCTACCTACTAATGAGCCGTTTCAACCTGCTTGCAGGTACCGCTCCTGAAGGCGTAGACCCATCGCTTCCAGAAAGCGCCTGGGCACTTAGCGGATTCGGCTGGGCACTCGTGCTCTCGCCATTCGTAGCTGCAGTAATCGGCTACGTAGTGGCAACGGTTCGCAACATTCACCACACCAAGATGGTGGACGACGTCCTGTCGTAAACAGTTCAAAAGAGAAGACCCGCAAGTGAAAAACTTGCGGGTCTTCTCATTACCGCGAGCGTCGAATGGTCACCTAAACTGAGCGCATGCGCAAAATACTCAAGAGCATCACGATTTTCCTAGTCTTTGTCATGACTGCAACGGCTCTACCGGCTAATGCCGCGAGCACAACTCTGTGGAGCACCACCTCAAAGAGTCAGTGGGTCAGCTCGCCGGGATCACCACAGATCGAGACCAACGAATCGGGGGACACCTCGGTTGTCACGTGGCGAGTGCGCACAAGTCAGGAGACTTCCAAGCTCTACGCAAAGGTGAAGAGTTCTGGAACTTGGTCTGAGAGCGAAGTAGTCAGTAGTTTCCCCTACGACTGGTGGGTTGAATACGACGTCCAGGTAACCAACAGTGGAAGCATATTCATCGGGGTTGGAAACTCAGACTATGCGCTAACGGTTTACAAGCGCACCGCAGTGAACACTTGGACCCCAACGATTGTTGACAGAGATGACCGCTGGACCCTGGGCGCATTCACGGTTGGCGGCTCGGTTGCTGGTGAAGTAGTCACCTTCACTAGCAACATCCAAATCACTGAACGCAATGCGGTGATCAAGTCTTGGACCCTAGACAACGGCTTGCAGAACCCAACCTGGGACGGCAAAGAAATCCGAAACGTCACTCGTACCTCTGGCGAATTCAGCATCTGCTCTTACAACTCCCGCTACTGGGCTTCCTGTGCAATACGACTTAACACCCCGGACATCCTTGAAATGGACGACGGATCGCAAGTCCTTCTCGTGACCGGCTACAGGGACTCTTCAAAGAGCACTCCACCGGGAACCGAATACAAGGCCTTTATGGCACACCGCTCTGGTCCCTTCACCGACTGGGTATGGGATGGTTCTTATCTCACCATGACCATGGGTTCAAAGGACGAGGGCCACGCATTCTTCCCAACCCCTGCGGTAGTTACCAGCGACGATCACTGGGCCATTGCAATCACCACCGGACGAACCACAACAAAGTTCAACACAGTCAAGCTGTTCACCGGGTCAGGCACAAGTGCACTCCCAGTCGAAAGTGATGCCACCTACCTAGTCGGACGCAAGGGTACCGAGAACCCGGTACTTATCGCCGATGGCACTTCAATCAAGATGGCTTTCGAAAACAACTTCAAGACCTACTTCGGCACTGTCGGAAGTCTCTCGTCATCGGTTCGTATGAGCAACGTCACCACCAGCCAGAACGTAAAAGGCCTGGTCAAGGTGAACGGTAGCATCGTGGCGCTGATTCAAACTGGCCGAAGCGCGACCTACGTCAGCAAGCTCACCGGCAGCACCTGGGGTGCTCAGATCAAGTTGCTCAGCTACGGCGACGCTTACACTCCAGTTCCTTCGCCGGTCGGCGCGATCGGTACCGAGGTAATCGCCATCGCACCTCGCTGGAAAGACAAGCGCACCACTGGCGTCTACATGAACGAATACACCATCGGTTAGTTTCAAAATAGAAAAGACCCGCAAGCGAATACTTGCGGGTCTTTTTTAGTTCTGTTTAGAGAACGGTGTTGCTGTGTGCGTTCTCGGCGATCTTCTTGCTGGTCGCCTTCTTCATAGCTGGTGCCACGTGACTGTCCTTGGCAAGGCTCTTTAGAACTCGGTTGTCCGAGATCCAGTCCATGACCGCGAATAGAACACCAGAGATTACGAAGGTCAGGTGAATAACCACACGCCAGGTCAGCGCGATAACCGGAACTTCCTTCTCGGTGACTTCGGCAAGTTCGATGAAGTCCTTGAGTAGTTCGATGACCGAGATGGCAACCAACGAACCAATCAGCTTGATCTTTAGACCAGAGAAGTCAACGTGACCCATCCAAGCCGGACGGTCAACATTGCCTTCTGCGGTCTCGATTTTCGATACGAAGTTTTCGTAACCAGCAAAGAGAACAATCAAAATTAGGTTGGCCAATAGCACGATGTCGAGCAGTGCCAAAAGGTCCAGGGTGAAGTTACCGCCGTGGGCTTCGCCGATGTGCGAGATCAGTGCCCAGAACTCGATACCGAACTTGTAAACCAAGACACCTAGGACTCCGATGAGGCCAAGATAAAGTGGCGCCAACAACCAGCGTGACCAGAAGATGACTTTTTCAATAAGTGTCGAGAGCATTGCTTCCCCTTTATGTAACGAACTTTCCTCACCATCCTATTAGCCCAAGATGTCTTACCCAAAGGTCACACTGAAGATGTGAGTTAGGGGATAAACATGAACAAAGTCCAAATGGCCATCGAAGTTGCAACCAAAGTCCACGAAGGCCAAAAAGACAAACTCGGCGAGGACTACATAAAGCACCCGCTTCGAGTCCACCGAAACCTAACCACCAATCCAAAATTCAAAAAACTTGACGCGCTAACGCGCGAAGACTGTGAAGTCGCTGCGCTCCTTCATGATGTGATCGAGGACACCTCGATCACCGCTGAAGACCTACTTGCCATGGGCTTTAGCCCCCGGTCGATCAAGCTGGTGCAACTTCTTACCAAAGACAAGACCAAGCCGAAAGAGGATTACTTCGTACCCATTAGCGGAGAACCCCTAGCCCGCATGATCAAGCTTGCCGACATCGCGGACAACCGAAACCGAAAGCGCGTTGCCGGTCTCGATCCAGAGATTGCTGAAAGCCTAAGGCAGAAGTACAACCATGCCATGGCTGCCATCGGTATCGACCAAGAGGATCAGCACTGGATGGATTTCGCCATCGACTACGACATCGAACTCGAGGATTACGAGGACGACGACAACGAAGACGAAGGTTAACCCAATAAATAGATAGGGAAAAAAATGACGTTCTACGACGTATCAGTACTCAGTTACCACCTAGCCGGAAGCGGTTCAGGTATGCAGACCCTGATGGATGCAATGAATGCATTCGAAGCGGCTATCAAGCCTGGGAACTGGAGAAACCCGAAAGACTGCAGCGAGTGCAAGCTAACCGGCGAGTACGCTGGCGGCCCAAACATGCTTTGGCACGACATCGAGGTGAAGGCAGAAGTGGTTCTTGCAATCGAGAATTGCGGAAAGTTCAAATGGAACGAAACCTATAAGCTCGGCAAAGACTCTCCTCACGAATTTCTAGTGAAGAAGGCCGCCGAGGATGCCGACCTTTGGTTCACTGTCGGCTTTTCGGAGATTTAAGGCTCGTAAGTCCAGTCGCTAGGCGGCGACTGCAGGGTGTAGAGGTTCGCCGGCTTGCCAGGGCGTGATGAGTCACGCATGTTTGTCTGGGCGATGAAACTGTCTTCGTTGATCATGTTGCGGCGGAATAGATCGCGTTGAACAACCTCACCACGGCAAACCTCTTGGAATTCCTGAAGGTCACTCAGGCGGAACGCTTCACCGAGTGGGTTAATTCCTAGGTAGTTGAATGGGTCGAGCTTGCCGGTGAAGGCGTGACGGAGTTTGCGCCAAGCGTAGAACACGATCATGTCGTGGTCTAGGTTCAGCATCTTCCGGCCTTCCTGGGCTGGAAGCTTCTTCTCGTGACGCTTGTTCGGGGAGTACTTAGGCATGGTTCGGTAACCGAAGCGGCTGACGCCGTCGAACTTCTCGAGTGGACCGTGCTCGCGCTCGAAGCGCTGCATGTAGCCGGATGAGTTTACGAGCTCTAGGCCAACACGGTCTTTACCGCCGAGGAGTTTGCGAACGTCCTCGAAGTCGGCCATTGCCCAGTAGCTAAATGAAATGGTTCGCTGCGAGGAGTCACGCTTCGGGTCGTCGAAGGTTCCAACTTCACGAAGTGGAACGCGCAGGTCGAGGCCGATGCGCTCGCGGAGGACTCGCTTGGCGGCGTCTGCGATGCGTTCGTGCGGTTCGATGAATCCACCAGGAAGCTCGCGGGCGTCCGAGTCAACCGAGCCCAT
>JBEBAN010000033.1:0-12541 GCA_041158865.1 Actinomycetota bacterium | reverse complement strand
GATTGGGAGCCGTTCGAAGATCGAATCGGTGGTTGGATCCCGGCGCCTGAACTGCCGAACGTGGAGTTGCGTCCTAGGGCTTGAGAGTAGTGGCTCGATTCGCCGCTTCAATAAGTGCCGAGACTCCCAGGGCCAGACCGAAGGCCCAAGCCATTTGATTATTATCAACTGCGACGAAGCCGAAGTAGCCAGTAGCCAATGGCACATTGAAGATGGCAATTCCGAGCAGAACCATAGACCCGAATATTCCCGCCTTAGCCTTATCGATTGGGCGGGCCAGAGTGCTGAGCACCCAGATGCCGGCCGTGCTCATCAGGATCATGGTTGCGGTTTGGCTCTGAGCCTGCTCCCAACCCTGGTTTAGCGCGATGGCGTTCAGGGCGATTACTCCTGCCGCCACAGCTAAACCGCTTGGAATTACAAACTTCAGTGCTCGCTTGAGGAACCCAGGCTCGTAGCGCTTCGGGTTTGGAAGCAGAGCGAGGGCGAAGGCTGGCAGGCCAATCGTGAATGAGTCGATGCCGGAAAGTTGACGAGGTAGGAACGGGAACTTCCAAGCTAGCAGGCCGAAGCTGAGGGCGAGGGTCAAGGCCCAAGTCGTTTTGGTCAGGAACAACTTTGAAACGCGTTCGATGTTGGCAATAACCTTGCGACCCTCGGAAACAACACCTGGCAGGTTCGAGAACTTGCCATCGAGCAACACCAAGTTTGAAACAGCCTTGGTGGCCGGTGAACCCGAACCCATGGCAATTCCAATGTCTGCCTTCTTGAGGGCCAGGGCGTCGTTCACTCCGTCACCGGTCATGGCAACCACGTGACCTCGCAACTGCAGAGCCTCAACCATGTTGCGCTTTTGCTCAGGGGTCACGCGACCGAAAACCGTGTGGCTCTCCATGATCTCGGCCAGTTCTTCAATGTCTTCCGGCAGATTTCTAGCGTCGAACCCTTCGCCCTCGACTTCCAAGCCAGCCTCGCGAGCAACCGCGGTCACGGTCTGAGGATTATCGCCAGAAATGATGCGAATCGAAACTCCCTGCTGACGGAAGTAATCAACTGTCGCAGCCGCGTCCGGGCGAATGCGTTCTCTAAAGGTGACCAGCGCAATCGGCTCACCATCGTGAGTCAGCACGAGCGTGCGACGACCGAGGGACGCCAATTCAGCGGCTCGTTCCAAGACTGCGGTGTGCTTTTTAGTTAGGACGAACTCTGGAGCACCAAGCGTCCAAGTTCCAAACTTTTCGAAGGTGAACGAAGACCACTTCTGTGCAGAAGTAAAGGCAACCGCTGAGGTGTGCTGCATGGCTGGCGCCAGATCGAAGTGACCTTGCAGACAGCGAGCCGTGGCGTTGGCATCTGGGTCGTTTCCGAAATAGGCAAGGATCGCCTCGTGCCCTAAGTTTGCATTTCCAACCAGCTCTAGTGCATCGAAGTCGATGTCTCCCTCGGTCAGCGTTCCGGTCTTGTCGAAGCAGACTACATCTACTCGGGCAAGGCCCTCAACCGCTGGAAGTTCCTGGATAAGTACCTTTTTGTTTGCAAGGCCCATGGCAGCAACTGCAAAGGTGATGCTGGTAAGTAGCACCAAACCTTGCGGCACGAACGCGATAACCGAGGCAATCGATGCCACGGTTGCCTCGAGCCAGGTGCCGTCTGCGATGGAACGCGCCCAGCCGCCGTGAGCCTGCATCTGGCCGTTGGTAGCAATCAGCACGAACGGCAGCAGAGCCCACGAGATCCACTTGATGACCTTGTTTATGGCATTACGGAGCTCGCTAGCAACCAGCGAGAACTTCCTAGCCTCGAGAGTGATCTTTGAAGCGTAGGTGTCTGAACCAACGCGAATCACACGAGCAGTGCCGCGACCAGCGGCAACTGCAGAAGAAGCCAAAACCTCATCGCCGCGCTCCTTGTGCACGGCTTCCGATTCGCCGGTTAGAACCGACTCATCTAGCTCCAGCCCTTCGGAATTGACGACCTCGGCGTCGGCTAGCAGCTGGTCACCCGCCCGCAGTTCCAGAAGGTCACCGAGCACGACGTCCTCAAGTTTCAAATCTATGATCTGGCCATCGCGACGAACTCTGGCGTGAGGTGCGTACAGTAGCGAGATGCGATCAAGGGTTCGCTTCGAACGGTATTCCTGAATCACTCCAATCAGAACGTTGGAAACCACAGCCAAACCGAACAGGGCGTCTTTCCACTGACCTAGGGCTAGTAGAGCGAGAAACGAAGTGCCAACAATCGCGTTGAACAGGGTAAAGACATTCGCACGCAGAATGGCAATAAGCGACCGTGACGAAGAGTTATCTTGTTTGTTGGTCTGCCCAAGCGCTACCGCCTTAGCCACCTCGGCCGCTGTTAGACCAGTGGACTCGTAAGCAGACATGGTTCAAGGCTAGTGGGTCAGGTGCTTCACAGTAAACGATGGGAAAATGGTCAAGTGAGCAAAGTTTTCTCAAGACGCAATCTTCTAATTGGTGCCGGAGCGGTCGTAGCCGCGGGTGGTGCCACCTACTTCCTAACCAGCAAGCCTGGCCTGGATACCGGTGGCAAGCTGGAGAACCCTGAGGTTCTTGCCAGTAAAGACGGTCTGCTAGAGGTGGAGCTTACTGCAGCGCCGGTTGAACTCTCCATCGCAGGTAAGACCGCCAAGATGATCTCTTACAACGGAACCGTTCCTGGTCCAACACTCAAGGTAAAGCCTGGTGACGCCCTAAGAGTGAAGCTCACCAACAACCTAGACAAGGCGACCAACCTTCACACCCACGGCCTGTTTGTGAGCCCTGAAGGTAGCTCGGATAACCCGTTCGTCCACGTTATGCCAGGCGAGAGTTTCGACTACGAATTCAAGATTCCGGCCGATCACAGTGAAGGAACCCACTGGTTCCACCCACACATGCACGGAGAAGTAGCTAACCAGGTGTTCGGCGGCCTTTACGGAACCATAATCGTTGAGTCGGATGAAACCCCTGAGGTTACCGAAGATCGCGTCCTAGTGATTTCAGACTCCCAATTCAACGAGGACGGCTCACTCGCCGAGCCGAACATGATGGGCCTCATGATGGGTCGCGAGGGCGACATCGTCATGGTAAACGGAATGGTTCAACCAACAGGTTCCACCAAGAAAAAAGCCACGGAACGTTGGCGAATCGTCAATGCCTGTGTCTCGCGTTACTTGAACCTAAAGGTCGTTGGCGGAACTTCGCACGTCCTGGGTTTTGACGGTCACAAGTTTGACGAATCGATGCAGATGAACCAGGTGGTTCTAGCCCCTGGAAACCGTGCCGACCTGATCGTTCAGGTAACAGACGACAAGGTTTCACTGAACTACACCACGGTCGCCCACCAAGACATGATGGGCATGGGCAGTATGAAGAATGGGAACAACACACAATTCGATAACTACCCACTGTTCACCCTGAAGGCAGAAGGGGCGGAAGCTATCCAGTTGGCGGTGCCTAAGTTCGAGAAGAACCTAGACCTCACTCAGGTTCCGGTACAAGCGCAGCGTCAGTTCGTCTTAGAGATGCCCGGCCATGACCAGATGATGTCTGGCAAGACCGGCGGCTTCACCATAAACGGCGAAGAATTCAACATGGACAAGATCAACACCATGGTCGCCGACGGAACCGTGGAGGAGTGGACCATCGTCAACAAGACCACGATGCAGCACCCATTCCACCTTCACATTTGGCCAATGCAGGTCGTTGACGTTGCCGGCACTGCGCTGGACTTTGTGCTCTACCAAGACGTAGTCACAGTTCCAAACGGTTCTAGCGTCAAGGTGCGAGTTGCGTTCAACTCTCACCAAGGCAAGACCCTTTACCACTGCCACATCCTTGATCACGAAGATCAGGGCATGATGGGCGTCATCGAGTCCAAGTAGGGGGAAATGTTGATCTTTGCGCAGGCTTCGGCCATTGGGTTCTATCTGGTTTGCCTATTCCAGTTAGCGCTGCTTCTGGGGGCTCCGCTTGGCGAATACACCCAGGGAGGTGGCACTAAGGGAAAGCTAGGACGAGCTGGGCGAATTGGCGCAGCGGTATCGATCGTGATTCTCTTGGTGATGTCGCAGGCGATTTTGGCTACCCAAAATGTCGGTCTTTTTGTAGGTCTCCCAGCATGGCTACTTGAGACCTTGAAGTGGCTCACCTTCGCTTACTCCGTCCTAGGCGTTTTGATGAACTGGGCTAGCCGCTCCAAAAAGGAGCGAATGATTTGGGGACCTTTCGCAAGCGTGATGGCGGTCTTTGTTTCGCTAGCGATCTTCGGTTAGGGACAATTGAATAAGCCTAAGAACAACCGAATTCAGGAGTTCTTCTCTATAAAGTTTCGCCGCCTACTCTCTGGCGCGAAGGACGGAAAGCCGCCCTGGCTTGACATCATTGCCGGTGGTGAAACCGGTGGTTTATTTGTTCCAACAGACGCACCCTGGGTTGTCCATCGTGACTTTGGAACGCTGGTTGGCGGTATTCGAGCGCTCCTGGTTCAAGCGCTTCACCCAGCAACGCTTGCCGGGGTCAGAAACCACTCACGTTATGAGCAAGATCCTCTAGGTCGTTTGGCCGGAACCATTCGGTGGCTCACAGTCACCACTTTTGGTTCCTTCGATGCGATTGCTGGTGAAGCGAGCCGAGTCAAACGACTGCATGCACGGGTGGCTGGCGAACGTCCCGTGAACTACCGAGCTGCAGACCCTCATCTGCTTTTGTGGGTGCATGTAGCTTTCACCGACTCTTTTCTAGTCGCACACGAACTTTATTGTGAAGCCCAGATTCCGGGCGGTGCCGATAACTACATCTCCCAATGGGCAAAGTCTGTAGAACCTTTAGGGCTTCTGGGTGCCCCCAAAACCAAGGTTGAATTGGATTCCGTGTTGAAGGAATTTCAACCGGAGCTAACTTTCACCGAAGATACGGCCTCGGTGGTTCGCTTCATTCGTAGGCCTCCGCTTCCGCTATTGGCTCGCCCTGTTTATGCGTTGCTTTTCAAGGCGGCATTGGTGTCCTTGAGGCCGGATCATTTGAAACTTTTGGGCTTACGTAAACCCTCAGCATTTGTGGTTCCAGTTACTCGGTTTACGTTGAAGGCGATTCGAACCATCATCGGACCGGAGTCACCGATTGAAGATGGCGCAAGTCGAAGACTAGAGCGACTGGGTTTGATTTAGTTTCAGCGCGTACCAGCTGCGGTTTTCACCATCGACGGAAATACGATCCCGTGCATCGGGAAGACCAACCACCAATAGAGGTGACCGAATAATCCCTTTGGTGCGTAAGTCGCAATCTGCGTTACCAACACCCCATCCTTGGTTTCCTCAAGTCTGAATTCAAGCCAAGCTAGTCCCGGCATTTTCATCTCGGCGCGAAGCCTCAACAACTTATTTGGAATCAGTTCTTCCACTCGCCAGAAATCTACGGCGTCACCAATCACGAGTTTGTTTGGATCGCGTCGACCGCGGCGAAGGCCAACACCACCAACAAGTTTGTCCATAAGTCCGCGCAGTTCCCAAGCCCAGCTGGCAGTTGAGTAGCCATTCTTGCCGCCGATGCTCTCGATGCGTGACCAAACCAGTTCAAGCGAATCTTTAGAAAGGGCTGTTCGCTTGTCGGTGTAGAGCGAACCACCGGCCCAGTCCGGGTCGGTTGGTAGTGGCTCGCTAGGAGTACCTGGCACCGAGGCATCTGACCAGCGGGTCTCCACGTTGGCGTTCTTCACCTTGGTTAGAGCAAGTGCCGCTGCCGTTTTGAAAGGCGTCAACCCACCCGCAGGCGGAGGTATTAGTTCGTTGATGATCGAAGGGTGAACCACAACCTCGTGCTTAAGGCTGGCAACCAAGCGCTTGGCGAGTGTGAACGGTACCGGTGTAACTAAGCCAACCCAACCGCTACTTAGGCCAGGGGATAGAACTGGAACAGGGATGATGATTCGGCGACGAAGCCCGGCGGCCTCTGCGTATTGCTGCATCATTTCGGCATAGCTGAATACGTCTGGGCCGCCGATGTCATAGGCTCCGTGAACTTTCTTCGGCAGGTTAGCTGCTCCAGTTAGGTAGTGGAGGAGGTCTCGGATGGCGATCGGTTGAATGCGATTCTGAACCCACTTTGGCGTGGTCATGATCGGGAGTCGCTCTGTCAGGTAACGAAGCATTTCGAATGATGCAGAGCCCGACCCGATGACTACACCGGCTCGGAATTCGATGGTTGGAACTCCCGAGCCACGGAGAATTTCTCCGGTCATGGTTCTGGCATTCATGTGAGGTGAGAGTTTTTCGTCATCGTTGATGATGCCACCGAGGTAGACGATACGGCCAATCTTGGAGGTTTTGGCAGCCGCGGCGAATACCTTAGCGAGCCTGACTTCCGATTCCTCGAAGGCCTCTTTCACCATCAGTGAGTGGATCAGATAGTAGGCAACGTCCACATCTTTTAGAGCTTTTAGAAGGGTTTCGTTATCAGTGGCGTCGCCGTCCACTACTTCAACTTGATTTACCCACGGGTGTTGACTGATTCGCGAGGCTTTTCTCACTAGGACGCGCACTCGGTAGCCCTTTTCGAGAAGGGCTGTGACCAGGCGTCCGCCGATGTAACCGTTAGCACCTGTTACGAGGCAAAGCTTCGACTTCGAATCAACCATGTTTTCCTAAACGTATGATTCGCTCAAAATAATCCCCTAGTCGAAGAGGTCTTGAAGGCTGCCGATTACGCGCTGCACGGCGGCAGCTGGATTATGAGAATCGCCCTCGGCTTTATTGAGGGTTCCGAGTTCGGTAAGCACTTGACCGGTTAGGGCGCCAACAAATCTTGCCTTCACTGCAGCATTCGGGTCTCCCGCTAGCCTCTCGATTGCCACTTCTTGCATTTGCGTTGCCCAATAGGTTCGGTTGTAGGCGATGGCAGCATCAGATTGAAGAGCTTTTCGCACTTCTGGTCCTGGAACCTTGGACGACAACTCGAGGGACTTCGGAATCATCTCGCTCAAAACCACTCGCATCGATTCGAAAATTTTCTCACCGACTGGTCGTGCCAGGAGCATTTCCCGGAACTGCTCCACGAATGCGTCTTGGTCTGCCAAAGGTGTGAGTAGAGCTTCTTTGCTGGGGAAATAGTTGAAGATACTTCTACGGCTAATGCCAACCGATTCGGCGATTTCGGCCATTGTGGTTTCTGCGAATCCACGCTTTTCGAATAGTTCCCAGGCGGCGGCGATGATTGCCTCGGTGGTGACCTTTGGCTTTCGTCCTGCTGTTTGCTGTTCCATGGGAATACTTTCGAATTTGACTGAGTTGGTATTCATTGTAACAATAGATGCACTTGTGCAAAAATACGCAAAGGTTTATTTCATTGGCAACTCTGCTACAACGACTCGGTAATTTCTCGGCAAAGCGCGCCTGGGCTGTGCTCATCGCATGGATCCTGATCCTCGGCGCCAGCGGCACCTGGGCGGTGCTCGGAATGGGCAAGCTCTCCTCCAGCATGTCGATCGATGGCGTTCCGGCTCAGAGGGTAATCGACGAACTCTCGGTTTCGTTCCCAGAAGCAGCTCGCGGCAATGCGTCCCTGGTATTCCACTCGAAGGACGGCAAGGCGCTCACCGCTGAGCAGAAGTTGGCCATAGCCGACATCGTTACCCACATCAAGACCATGGATGCCGTTGCTGACACCATCGACCCGTTTGCACTGGCGACCACGATGGCCGATGCCGAGAAGCAAATTGCTGATGGAAAGATAGCCATTGCAGACGCCAAGCTTGAAATTTCCAAGAACGAGCGGAAGATAGTCGATGGCCAGAAGGGGCTCGACTCAGCAAAAGGTCAGTTGGCCAGGGCTGCCAAGCAATTGAAAGATGCCAAGGCGCAGCTAGATACTGGCAAGGCTCAGTACGAGCAGGCTATCGCTAACCTTGCTACCGCGCAGGCTGGCGTGAACTACCTGCTCTTGACCGAGGGTGCGACTGGAGTCAACTACCTAGCGGCGCTCGCGCTGCTAAATCAAATGCAAGCTGGCATCGCCCAGTATGAAACCGGTCTGGCTAGTTACAACGCAGGCAAGAGTCAGTACAACGCTGGCCTTGCTAAGTACAGAGCAGGTGTGGCTGCTCTTGCCGATGGCAAAAAGAAACTTGAAGAGGGAAAGAAGACCCTTGCCGAAAAGGAGACTGAGCTCCTAAACGGCGATCGTCTGTTCAATCTGACCAAAGACTTCGGTCTGGTTTCCGAGGACGGTTCGACCGCTGTAGTTCAGATTCAGTTCGAGCGTTCGACCTTCGACCTTGAGACCTACCAGAAGACCGATGTAGTCGATTATGTGAAGGCGAATACCAAGGACGGCGTGCAGGTTGAGTTCTCGAAGGAACTGACCCAGAGCGTGGACGGCCTGCTTGGTGCCGGTGAGATCATCGGTTTGGTTATCGCCGCCATCGCACTATTTGTAATGCTTGGCACTTTGATTGGCGCTGGTCTACCGCTTCTTGCGGCGATGCTCGGTGTTGGAATATCGGCTGCCATCACCATGGCGCTCTCCGGGGTTATTGAAATGAACTCGACCACTCCTGTACTCGGTGTGATGCTAGGCCTTGCCGTTGGTATTGACTATGCGCTTTTCCTTTTGAACCGCCACCGCAAGCAGCTGAAGCGGGGCATGGACGTTCGCGCCTCGATTGGCCTGGCAACCGGCACCGCCGGAAATGCCGTGGTCTTCGCCGGTCTTACCGTGATCATCGCGCTACTTGCCATGAACCTAACCGGGATTTCTTTCCTTGGTCTCATGGGCACCATGGCTTCGCTGTCTATCGCGGTCGCCATTCTGCTGGCGATCACTCTGACCCCCGCTTTGATGTCCCTGATTGGAATGCGTCTGCTCTCTAAGAAGGAGCGCGCCGCCATCGGCACGAAGGTTAAGCATCAAAAGGAGAAAGCTGCGCCAAAGCCGCTTGCTTCGGTGGTTCGTCACCCTTGGTTGACCATGGCTGCCGGTATCACTCTGCTCGGTATTTTGGCGATTCCTTACGGAAGCATGCGTCTTGGTTTGCCAGACGGAAGTTCGGAACCAGCCGACTCGACCCAGTACAAGGCCTACCAGTTGATCTCTGACAACTTCGGCGCCGGAGCTAACGGCCAAGTGGTTACCGTGGTTACCATCCCGAACAAGCTTGCCGACGAACAGGCAGAGACCGTGTTCAAGGCTGAGGTTGCCGAGGAGCTTTTGGCTCTGGACAACGTGGATGTTGCGATTCCAGCCGCGGTCAGCGATGACGGCACCAAGTACCTATTCCAAGTGGTTCCTCTCAGTGGTCCATCGAGCGAGGAAACCACTCAATTGGTCCACGACATTCGTGATCTGGCACCCGGGTTGAAGAGTGACTTTGACGCCGAGATTGGTGTTACCGGTTTGGCCGCGATGAACATCGACATCTCCGAACGCATTTCGTCCGCGTTGCCTCTATATCTAACTGTGGTGATTGCGCTTTCGATCTTGCTGATGATTTTGGTGTTCCGTTCCATCGCTGTGCCCCTTGTGGCAAGTGCCGGGTTCTTGCTTTCGGTTTCGGCTGCCTTCGGTGTCGTCGTTGCTGTTTACCAGTGGGGTTGGCTGGGCTTCCTGTTCGACGTTCACGACCCAGGGCCGATCATGAACTTCTTACCGGCCGTGGCCATTGGTATTTTGTTCGGTCTGGCCATGGACTACCAGCTGTTCCTGGCAACCGGTATGCGTGAGGCATACGTTCACGGTAGTGCTCCGGCCGAGGCTGTCAGCAAGGGCCTTCGCACCTCGCGCGCAGTGGTTCTGGCAGCGGCGACCATCATGGTGTCCGTGTTCGGTTCGTTCATGTTCTCGCACTCGACCATGATTCGTCCGGTGGGATTCGCTCTGGCAGCAGGTGTTCTGTTCGACGCATTCGTGGTTCGACTGCTGCTGATGCCTGCGGTGCTAACCGTGCTTGGCAAGGCTGCCTGGTGGATTCCGAAGTGGCTCGATCGAATCCTGCCAGACGTCGATGTTGAAGGTGAAAAACTTAGCCGAGAAGGCTAGCCATCTGCTTCTGAATGATCTTGGCAGCCTGCTCTGGCATTAGGCGAGATAGGCGGTCCATCATCTGGGCGTCGCTGCCGGCGAATCCGTGGAAGACGTTATTCTCAAAGCCTTCGATGATCTTTGCTGCAGCATCTGGCGAAGACATGGTCTTAAACTTGCCAGCCTTCGATGCCATGGCTTTGGCCTCTGCCTCGGTAACCGCACCCGAGTTGGTTGAGATGTTAGTGGCGATTGCTCCAGGGAACACAAGGCAAACACCAATCTGGGTACCAGCGAGTTCCGAGCGTAGGCCTTCGGTGAACAGCTTGACCGCTGCCTTTGATGCACCGTAGACAGTCTGACCAGGAACAGGCACGTAGCCACCCATGCTCGAGATGTTGAGGATCTGTGCTTCTTCGCGAGCGGCTAGGTGTGGCAGGAATTCTTTGACCATGTGCACGGTTCCGAAGAAGTTCACACCGAAGACTCGGTGGAAGTCATCGTAAGAGAGGTCTGCGACCTTGCGGAACTTGTGGATGATTCCGGCGATGTTCATGATGCCATCTACAGCGCCGTGCTTAGCGATGACTGCCTTTGGAAGCTTTACAACAGCAGCTAGGTCTGCGATGTTGCAAACATGCAGGCTCAGATTTGGGTTTGGTCCGCCGGCTAGTCTTTCGGTTTCTTTCAGCATCTCTTCGTTGATGTCTACCGCAGCAACCTTGGCTCCACGCTCAAGTAGCTGCAGGGTCACGTCTCGGGCCATTCCGTTTCCGGCGCCGGTAACAACGATTACTTTTCCTTGGACCTTCATCTGATACCTCTTCTGCTAGCTTTTCTGCCTAGCAGTTTCAGAATACTCTCGTTAGGAAGCAAACGATATCAGGTAAACCTAAACATTTAGACTTCTAAGGTGATCGGCTTCGGAACAATCTTCAATGTCACCACAATTTTGGTTGGCGCAACTCTCGGTGTCTTGCTAGGGTCAAGGCTCAATGAGAAGACCAGCCGCACGGTAACCGATTCGCTTGGGCTCATCACGCTCGTCCTCGGCGGCTTGAACCTAATGTCTCTTATGGAATCGTCTTACGTGAAGGCGGTCACCGCCTCCGGCGCATTCTTTATCGTCATCTTCGCTGTCATCTTCGGCTCGATTATCGGGTCGCTGCTAAAAATCGAAACCAGACTGGAAAGTTTTGGCGGATGGTTGCAGTCGCGCGTCTCCAAGAAGGGCGGCGCATCCGAGGCTCGTGAGCGATTCATCGCGGGCTTCATGGACGCCTCGCTGATCATGGCAATCGGTCCGATGGCAATTCTCGGTGCGATGAGCGATGGGCTCGGCCGAGGTTCGGAGACTCTGGTCATCAAATCAATCTTGGACGGCTTCGGTTCGATCGCATTCGCCGCTAGCCTCGGTTGGGGAGTGGGAGCGGCTGCCATCACGGTTGGTGCTTGGCAGGGGCTGCTAACGGTCATCGCCTATTTCGGCGGCGCTGGCATCCCGATGGAAATGATTTCTTCGATTACCGCAACCGGCGGAATCCTGATGCTTGGAATCGGCCTGCGTATCTTGAAGCTGCGTGAGGTTCACGTGGCAGACATGCTGCCGGCACTAATTCTGGCTCCGCTATTTACCTGGCTGGTGTCTAGCTTTATCTAGAGGCCGTTTTTGGCGCGCCAGTAGGCAACCAGAGCGTTGGCGTGACCGTGACCAATTGCGTGTTCGGTCTTGAGCCAAGTCACCTGTTCCATGTGCTTTAGGGCTTTGACCGATTCGAGCGCCTTGAACCAGTGTTCAACCGGGTGTCCATACTTCTTTTCGATCGAAGGGAAGTAGCTGGCTGGTCCCTGTACTTTTTCACTCATGCTTTTACCTTCTGCGATAGGCCACTCAAAATCAAGTCGATTCCTGTTTCTAGCGACGAGATTTCGTCCAGGGAAATATTGTCAACCACTCCGATCGAGTTGGCTTGCATTCTCTGCTGCTGGTGCCAGACGTTTCCGAGAACCAGGAACACCATCGATTCGGCGGCAGAGTGGGCGAGCGACTCGTCGTTCACTTTGATTGACGCTTGGATTCGGTCTAGAGCTGCGGTTGCGCCTAGGCCCAGGGCTAGAGTGCTGGAAACCACTTCGGCTCCATCACGGAAAGCAAGCAGAGCGTCCCGCAGTGCGAGCGCTTTGAGTTTGGCGGTTTCCTGCCAGGTCTCTTGTTCATTGACCGGCTTCATGAATGCAACGATGGTATCGGAAACCTCGGCCAGCAAGGTCTGCTTGTTCGGGTAATGCCAGTAGAGAGCGCTCGGCTGTACATCTAGGCTGGCTGCAAGTTTGCGCATGGTGAGATCTGGCAGGCCAAGTTCATCGAGGAGCTTCAGCGCTGCCTCGAGAACATCCGACTTGTTGTAACGACTTGCGCTCATGGTGAAGTAATACTAACCTGAACAGTGTTCAGGAAGGAACCCCACTTGCGTTTTGAACTAAAACTTCGCGACTACCCGAGAATTGCCATCTTCGTCGGGCTCATTGCT
>JBEBAN010000032.1:0-12863 GCA_041158865.1 Actinomycetota bacterium | reverse complement strand
TTGGCGACGAAGCACTGGTTGCTCGAACCAAGGAGTTCTTGGCTCGTGAAGATGTCAACGCTCGCCCAGCCATGAAGCGCATCGTCGTTGAAAACCTTGCCAACGTTGAGCGTGCTCTAAAGGCTCAGAAGGCCGATCGCTAGGAGAACCCATGAACACCACTTGGTTTATTGATTTCTGGACGCAGTATCAGACGCCGATTCACATCGTCCTGATTCTGATAGTTGCGATCGTTGGTCGCGCACTGCTTCTGGTTTCAGTAAAGCGAGTGGTGGCTGGGGTTGTTTCCGGCGTGAAGAGCGAGGCTAAGGCCGTAGCCATTGATGAGGATTCGCCTCTCGCTAAGGCCCGTGTGGTGCAGCGAACTAAGACCATCGGTTCGGTGCTTTCGAACTTCATCACCTGGGGCATCGCCCTGATCTCGGTGACCATGATTCTGAACGAAATTGGCGTTGAGGTTGGCGCTCTAATTGCCGGTGCTGGAATCTTGGGTGCTGCCGTAGGTTTCGGTGCTCAGTCGCTAGTACGCGACCTCATCAGTGGTCTGTTCATCGTCTTCGAAGACCAGTACGGCGTAGGCGACGTGGTTGACCTAGGTGAAGTCAAGGGTGCCATCGAACAGGTGGGCCTTCGCGTCACTCAGGTTCGAGATGTAGAGGGAACCCTTTGGTATGTGCGCAACGGTGAAATCCTGCGCGTTGGAAACAAGTCGCAAGGCTTCACCCGCGTTCTTATTGACCTTGCCTTCGAACCAGGTGTTGATGTTGAAAAGGCCAAGACCGCTCTCCTAGCTGCCGCTGCCAAAGTTTCCAAAACCAAGGCTCATTGCGATCTAATGATTGGCGCTGCCGAGGTTTGGGGCATCCAGTCGATCTCTGGAGACTCGATCGTGATTCGCATGGTTCAGCAAGTAGCACCTAAATCTGGCGACGACGTCGCGCGAGCAATCCGCGCCGAGGTTGCAGCAGCCCTAAAGACCGCAAAACTACCACTGGCTTCATCCGGCGTCACCGTAAATCTCAAAAAGTGATCGACGAACTTCTCTTCGAAGACATGGGAGGCACCGAGACCTTCCGCAAGCTCGTAGACGCTTTCTACGATGGCGTAGCCAACGATGACCTCCTTCGCCCGATGTATCCGGAAGAAGATCTAGGACCAGCGAAGGAGCGCCTAAGGATGTTCCTCGAGCAGTACTGGGGCGGACCTGGAACCTACTCCGAGCAACGCGGCCACCCACGCCTTCGCATGCGCCACAACGTCTTCCCCATCAACGCCGAGGCTCGCGACCGTTGGCTCTTTCACATGAAGAACGCAGTTGAAACGCTAGAACTTTCTCCCCTGCTCAAGGAAATGCTTTGGGATTACCTAGACCGAGCAGCGCACTCGCTTCTCAACACTGCTGGCTAGAGAGTCTGCGCAACCTTAGCGATTACGTGCCCATTCATTGGGCTAAGACGAACCCAACCTGCGGTTTCGTAGATTGGCACAACTTCGTTCTCGGTTAGGAACCCAAGACCGGCTGCAACGAACGCTGCCCCGGTTGGAACCTTCGAGTCGTATTGCATCGCACGTCCCCAGATTTCACCGCGGATCTTGGCGGCGATTGGACCACCCACGGACTCTGGAAGGGTATCTGCTACTTCTGCGATGCCGTCCTTGGCAATTTGGGTAAGCACTTCTTCGGTAACCTCATCGATTTGTTCCCAGCCACTGCGCGGAGGCTGAACGCCTGCCCAAGGGGCACGAACGCTCTCCGGGAGAACTACTTGGTACTTACCCTTCCAGTCCTCACCATTGGCCACCAGGGCGGCTAGGCGGTCAAGAACAGCGGTGATTGGAACAACCGAGTCAACTTCTGCATCAGAGGCGAGCTCGCTCGTTCTTAGACCTAGAACGGTTGGCCCTTTCTCCATGAGGTTTCCAGCAAAGATTGGGGCAACGTAGGTTGCTAAAACCTGACCAAACGCACGGATACGAACAGCACCCTCTGGGTCTAGTCGCTTGGCTCTGGTTAGGTAGGCCTGAAGATCCACTGTCGTGGCATAGTCGGCAAGTGTGAAGTCGTTTTTCATCTCTATTTAGACTAGCGATATGAGTCAAGAGATTCCGATACCTGCAGACCCTTTAGTGCACCTGCTTTCCACTTTGAGTTTGGAGAAGGTTAGTGAGGATGACTTTGAGGGCCCGAGCCAGTGGATGCCACATGGTCGAGTGTTTGGTGGGCAGGTTCTCGCTCAGTGTTTGATTGCGGCCCAGTCCACGACTGATGCGTCTCGTGCTGTTCATTCGTTGCACGGCTACTTCCTGAGGGCTGGCGATATTCGTTTGCCTATTTCGTTCTCGGTTGACCGGTTACGTGATGGTCGGTCATTTTCGACTCGTCGTGTTCAGGCTTTCCAGAATGATGAACCGATCTTTTCGATGATTGCCTCTTTCCAGGACGCTGACCCTGGGATTGAACACCAGGACGCCTTCCCTACCGACATACCTGCGCCGGAAACTTTACCGAGTGCTAGAGAGCTTCTGGGCGACATCGACCACCCAGTTGCTCAGTACTGGGCGAAGGCTAGACCTTTCGATATGCGACATGTGCCATCGCCGATTTACTTTGCTGTCAAAGGCGAGAAGGTGGCACACCAGGCGGTTTGGATTAAGGCTTTAGGAGAGCTTCCTACTGACTCTGGATTACACACGGCTGCACTTGCTTACGTTTCCGATTACACGATTCTTGAGCCAATCTTCCGTCGTCATGGAATCGCTTGGACGCACGAGGGTTTGAAGAGTGCGTCGTTGGATCATGCTATGTGGTTCCATCGCCAAGCGAAGGTCGATGAATGGATGCTTTATGTGCAAGAGTCCCCGAGCGCACAGGGCGGTCGAGGACTCTCACTGGGTCGAATATTCTCTCGTGATGGGCAGTTACTGGCTACCGTGGCTCAAGAGGGAATGGTTCGAATTCCCGAGGTTTCTTAGTCGCGAGTTAGGCGACGGTAAGTCGAGCGGTGAGGCTTAGCAGCTTCAGCGCCTAGACGCTCAATCTTGTTGGCTTCGTAGGACTCGAAGTTACCCTCGAACCAATACCACTGGTCTGGCTTGTCGTCGGTGCCTTCGTAGGCCAGGATGTGGGTTGCTACGCGGTCGAGGAACCAACGGTCGTGGGTGATGACCACAGCACAACCAGGGAACTCGAGTAGAGCGTTCTCTAGGCTTCCTAGGGTTTCAACATCAAGGTCGTTGGTAGGTTCGTCGAGTAGAAGAACGTTTCCACCTTCCTTGAGGGTTAGCGCTAGGTTCAGGCGGTTACGCTCACCACCGGAGAGAACTCCGGCCGGCTTTTGCTGGTCTGGACCCTTGAAGCCGAAAGCTGCGACATAGGCACGCGAAGGCATTTCAACGTTGCCAACCTGCATGTAGTCGAGGCCACCGGAAACCACTTCCCAAAGCGTTTTGTTTGGGTCGATGCCACCACGGCTCTGGTCAACGTAGGAGATCTTTACGGTCTCACCAATCTTGAGCTCGCCGCCATCGGCCTTCTCGAGACCAACGATGGTCTTGAACAGGGTCGACTTACCAACACCGTTAGGACCGATCACGCCGACGATGCCGTTGCGAGGCAGAGTGAACGAAAGGTCGCTGATTAGTGAGCGTCCGTCGAAGCCCTTCTTGAGGCCGTGAGCTTCGATGACTACATTTCCAAGGCGAGGGCCTGGTGGAATCTGGATTTCTTCGAAGTCGAGCTTTCTGGTGCGATCCGCCTCGGCAGCCATCTCCTCATAGCGAGCCAGACGAGCCTTCGATTTGGTCTGACGCGCCTTTGGCGAAGAGCGAACCCAGTCGAGTTCATCGGCTAGACGCTTGGCTAACTTGGCATCTTTCTTGCCCTGAACCTCAAGACGCTCGCGCTTCTTCTCGAGGTAGGTCGAGTAGTTACCTTCGTAAGGGTAGGCGCGGCCGCGGTCGAGTTCCAGAATCCACTCGGCTACGTTGTCTAGGAAGTAACGGTCGTGGGTAACGGCAAGAACTGCACCTGGGTACTTGGCTAGGTGCTGCTCGAGCCAAAGGACAGACTCGGCGTCTAGGTGGTTGGTTGGTTCGTCAAGCAGTAGTAGGTCAGGCTTCTCAAGCAGGAGCTTGCAGAGAGCAACACGGCGACGCTCACCACCGGAGAGGTGGGTTACCGGAGTGTCACCCGGAGGGCAACGAAGTGCATCCATTGCCTGCTCTAGCTGGTTGTCTAGGTCCCAGCCGTCTACGTGGTCAATCTGTTCCTGCAGTTTGCCCATCTCTTCAAGTAGCGAGTCAAAGTCTGCGTCTGGGTCTGCCATGGCAGCCGAGATTTCGTTGAAACGTTCTAGCTTGGCCTTGGTTTCCTTAACGGCAAGCTCGACGTTGCCAAGAACGGTTAGGTTCTCGTCAAGCGGAGGCTCCTGCATGAGCATGCCAACGGAGTATTCAGGGCTTAGGCGCGCTTCACCGTTCGAAGGGGTGTCAAGCCCAGCCATGATCTTTAGAACCGATGACTTACCGGCACCGTTAGGGCCGACCACACCGATCTTTGCGCCTGGGTAGAACGCCAAGGTCACGTCGTCAAGGATGACCTTGTCGCCATGCGCCTTGCGCGCTTTGATCATCTGATAAATAAATTCAGCCATGAAAGAAAAATGCCCTCTGCCAATAGAAGTTTGCTTTGGCTATTTTAGCCTGCGGTATCTACGGCAGAGGGCATCATCCAGGCGACATCGAGGGGGAGGTTGTGGCCTGGAGCCTTTTCTATGCGAGCGCTAGCTCTTTTTCTTCTTGCGACTCTTCGGTGTCGGGTCTGTCATCCTCCGTTGGCTCAGGGAGGTCGGCTGCTTCGCGAACCAGAACGGTTCGGGTGAATGCCGAGTTACCCCAGCACAGGTCGTGGCCAACCGAGTCTGCCTCGATCTCAACCGAGGTTCCTACGCGCTCGCCGTTGTCCCAGTCGCGAACGCGCAACTTACCGGTGACCAAGATTCGCTCACCCTTTGAAACCGAACCGGCAACGTTGATTGCTAGCTGGCGGAATGCGGTTACGGTGAACCAGTTGGTTTCGCCATCGATCCACTTGTTGGTTGCGCGATCAAACTTGCGGTGAGATGCGGCAAGGCGAAACGAGGTGATTGGTAGCCCATCTTGAGTGACCAGGTGTCTTGGAGTTGTGGCAACCAGACCTGCCACGGTGACGATTTCTGACATTTCTTCCTTCTTCTATGGCACTCAGTTGAACTGCCATGAAAGAAAGTTTGAAACAAAAAACGCTCCAAAAACGAAGCTCTAAAAATCTGTGGAAAACTACTTCGAGTAGACCGAGAAAGCCTTACGAACCTTGGCCATCTTGGGCGCAACTACCGCGTTGCAGTAGCCCTGGTTTGGGTTCTTAGCGAAGAAGTCTTGGTGATATCCCTCGGCTTCCCAGAAGGTCTCGGCAGGGGTGATTTTGGTGACCAACTCCCCTTCCCAAAGAACCTTGGCGCGTTCCAAAGCGGCTTCGATTTTCGCGCGCTCGTCGTCGTTGCGATAGAAAACTTCCGAGCGGTACTGGGTGCCGATGTCATCGCCCTGGCGGTTTAGCTGGCGAGGGTCGTGAAGCGTGAAGAAAATATCCAAGATCACGTCTTCCGCAATCACACTCTCGTCGAAGAATACCTCTGCAACTTCAGCGTGATTGGTGGTACCGGTGCAAACCTCTTCGTAGGTTGGGTGATCCTTGTGGCCACCCATGTAACCGCAAACCACGTCTTGGACGCCCTTGAACTGCATGAACGCCGAGTCTAGGCACCAGAAACAGCCACCGGCTAACACAAAACTCTTCATTGCTTCTCCTAACGCAAAACCATTCCAAGGCCCTGAGGAACGTTTCGAACCCACTCGCTGGCAGGTAGATCGTTTCGCAGGTAGTCGCCGTTTGGCTTCTTGATGTACATCGTTGTAGAACCACCGCCATCAAGCATTACGGCCTGAGTGGCACCCATTTCCTTGAGCCAAGTGGTTAATTGGTGGACGGTTGAGCCGCCGAGACGGAAGCGGTTGAAGACGTCTGCCGAGTTGCGAACACCCATGGTTGTGGTGGCGAACCAAACGTCACCGTTTTCGTTCCAACCAATCACATTTCTAGGACGGATGTCTTCGTGACTAGGCGTGCACTTGGCGATGATTACGCCGTTGATCATTGCGTTCTCGCGGTTACCAAATGATGCGAAGAGCTTGATGTCTTTCTTAATCTTGTAGCTGTTGTCGACCTTCAGCTTGTCGCCTACTTTTAGCGCCCTAGCGAAAGCAGCGACGTCGGTTCCGAACTGCAAAACATTTGTGCCAGTGGCGACGTTAATCGATCGTCCGGTTTTGAAAACTTCGGTGACTACACCAGTTGAGTCGGTAATCACTGTTGCTGAAAGTGCTGAGGTCTTTGGGTAGAGCTCGGCGGTGAATAGAACCACGCCAGCCTTGGTTCGAACGGTTCGGTCATTTACCGCAACGATTTTTACGGCATCACCTTTGCTATTGGTTACGGTTCCGCTGGTTTCAATGCCGGTGCGAATGAAACGAGTGGTCTTGGCGTTCTTTGGTTTGATGTACTCAACCTGGTCACCTTCACGGAGAACCTTCAGTTGATCCTTGCCTAATCCCCTAGCAACGAAGACCAAGTCGCCCGCTACGGTTGGAATTTTGAACTCCGTAGCCGCCTTGCTGCTAGTTACAACACCCCCTGAGACCTTCACGACCCAATCAACCGCAGGTAAGCCTTCGGTGGTTTTTAGTTCGTTATAGACGCCAACGCCGTCGGTTCCCAAATAAACCAAATTCAAACCCTGAGCAGCGATCTTGGTCTTGCCGGATTTGATTGTGCTCGGACCCTGAACACCGGTGTGTTCGTTGGCCGGCTCTTCAACAACTCCTACGATCTCTGTTTCACCCTTCGGCGAATAAACGAGCTTGTTCTGTTCAACCATGGCGCTGTAGACCAGATTGGTCTGGCGTAAGTGAAAAAAGTCGCCGTTTACGTAGGCGATGGAATCGACCTTCTTGGCAAGTTTCATCTGGGTGCCAACGTTACCGATTTGGGTGTAGGTAGGGGTCAGGTGAACCTGGGCAAGGTTGGTCTTGGCATAAGCCAGACGAGTCTTCCAAATCTGGCCACCGTTGGTCTTTCCGGCCGCCCAGTCATAGGTTCCATAGACGCCAGCCCCAACCATTTCTGATTCCTTGTGCTTGGCGGCAGTTTTTAGTGCCGGAGCCTTGCGGCAGTTCGCCTTGTCATCGGTTGGGACCAGTTTGGATGAGTCCATGCCGTCGATGTCTGAAGGCAGAGGAATCTCAACCGAGGTTGATTCAACATTTTCCGGAACCTTGGCGCATGCAGCCAACGGCAGCAGCGCGAACAGAGTTAGCGTTGCTACCGCGGTACGAAGTTTTTTGGTTCCCATCTTCCGCCATTTTAGTTTGGGAACCTGAAAACAGGCTGTATCGGCAGGTAGTCTTGGATGCGTGACTAAAGTTCTTTCTTCCCTCCCTGCTGGCGAAAAAGTGGGTATCGCCTTTTCTGGTGGCCTCGACACCTCTGTGGCGGTTGCCTGGATGCGCGAAAAAGGCGCCATTCCCTACGCGTACACCGCAGACCTCGGACAGTATGACGAGGACGACATCGCGAGCATCCCTGACCGCGCAACCGTCTACGGCGCCGAAGCTGGACGCCTGGTTGACTGCCGTCAGTCGCTAGTTGAGGAAGGTCTAGCCGCTATCGCTTGTGGCGCATTCCACATCCGCACCGGCGGTAAGGCATACTTCAACACCACTCCTCTCGGACGCGTAGTCACCGGCACGCTCCTGGTTCGTGCCATGCGCGAAGACAACGTAGAGATCTGGGGCGATGGCTCGACCTACAAGGGCAACGACATCGAACGTTTCTACCGTTACGGCCTGCTTGCCAACCCGAACTTACGCATCTACAAGCCTTGGCTAGATGCCGACTTCGTAAACGAACTTGGCGGACGTCACGAGATGAGCGAATGGCTCACCGCTCGCGACCTTCCATACCGTGCATCGAAGGAAAAGGCCTACAGCACCGACGCCAACATGCTCGGAGCCACCCACGAAGCGAAGTCGCTTGAGGAACTCAGCACTTCCTACGAGATAGTTGAGCCAATCATGGGCGTAAAGTTCTGGGACCCATCGGTCAAGATCGATTCCGAGGACGTTACTATCACCTTCCGTCAGGGTCGTCCGGTTGCCATCAACGGCAAGGAATACAAAGACTCGGTTGAACTGATGCTCGAAGCAAATGCCATCGGTGGTCGTCACGGCCTCGGCATGAGCGACCAGATCGAGAACCGCATCATCGAAGCTAAAAGCCGTGGCATCTACGAGGCTCCTGGAATGGCGTTGATTTTCGCCGCTTACGAGCGCCTGATGTCGGCCATCCACAACGAGGACACCATCGCGAACTACCACATCGAGGGTCGCCGTATGGGTCGCCTGCTTTACGAAGGTCGCTGGCTAGACCCACAGACCCTGATGCTTCGTGAGTCGCTCACTAAGTGGGTTGCCTCGGCAGTAAACGGTTCGGTAACCCTACGCCTTCGTCGTGGTGATGACTACACCATCATCGACACTCGCGGTGAAGGCTTCAGCTACCACCCTGAGAAGCTGTCGATGGAACGCACCGAAGACGCCGCATTTGGCCCAACCGACCGCATCGGTCAGCTCACCATGCGCAACCTGGACATCCAGGACACCCGCGCGAAGCTAGACCTATACCGCAAGCAGGGGCAGATTGAGGGCGGCCAGTTCGAACTGACCTAAACCTTAGAGATTTCTCTCGATGAGCCCGATGATTCTTGGATCATCGGGTTTTGTCGTAGGTCTAAAGCGACGAATCTCACCATCAGGAAGAATTAGGAACTTCTCAAAGTTCCACATCACTGGACCGGCCATTCCTGAGTCGTCCTTGACCTTGGTCAATTCCTTGTAGAGCTTGTGACGACGTGGCCCGTTCACGGCAACCTTTTCGGTCATTGGAAAGTTCACACCAAAGTTGGTTCGACAGAATTCGTTGATCGAATCTGAATTTCCAAGCTCCTGGAGGAAAGTGTTCGAAGGTAAGCCCACGACACTTAGGCCTTCGTCCTTGTACTTCTCGTAAAGCTGCTCAAGCGCCTCATACTGCGGAGTGAGACCGCACTTCGAAGCCACGTTCACAACCAACGTCACCTTTCCGGCGAGCTCACCAAAAGTGGTGTCTTCACCGGTGATTTTCTTCAAAGCGATTTTTGATAGGTCCATGTCTCTACTAAGCGCTTCGGCAAGGAAATAATTCCAAAAGAAATTGCCGACCGCTTTTTATCGATCGGCAACTCCGTCAAGAACTTAGTTTGGGTACCTTTCCCAGTAACTGCGATACCAGGTTTCATCTTTTTGAACCACATCGACGATGCACCAGATCCAGAGACCAATGCTGACAACAACAAAGCCAGGAAATACTGCGTTCAGGAAGTTCAAGACGAAGCCTGCCGCGAGCGTAATCCAGAACTTGTTCTTGTCTGCTCTATAGGTGTAGACCCAAGTCCAACAATTCAAGAAAACAGCAAGCACAATCGCTGTAGTCCTAGACTTCTGCGGTCTTGCCATAGCGTAGTTCGCCGAGTAAGGCGGAGGTACCTGCTGGTATGTCTGTTGAGGTGCGGCTGCAGGTGCAGCCTGTACTCCAGCAGGAGTGCCGCAGTTGGTGCAAAAAGCAGCACCTGCGAGCTGATTGCCACAATTACTACAAAACACCTTTTGCTCCTAGTAGCCGTAGTAGCTGGAATTGAATCCATACCAGAAGTCTGGGCTGGTCAATAGCCAGAAACCGAACAAGGTAGTGATGGCACCAAGAATGATTCCGGCTGTGGCCATTCCCTGACCAGTTTGGGTCCCGTTCGAGTTCTTGATCTGGTTTGTGGCAACGATTCCAAGAATCAATCCGATGAAACCAAAGCAAACCAGAGAGGTGACTAACGAAGCGATCGCCAAACCATTGGTCTTTGGAACCATACCCATGGGTGCCCCATAAGGCGAACCGTAAGGTGCGGCTGGTGGTGGTGTTTGGTTGGTTGGCGCAGATGCAGCCTTGGTGCCACAGTTGGCACAGAAGCCACCGGCAGCGATTTGTGAACCACAGTTAGTGCAAAACATTTGAATCCCCCATTAGGTCTTGATAGCAAAATTCTAACCCTGCGACCATCCGGATGACCTCAAATTGGCTAGGCTAATAGGCATGCATCGGGTCAATGACGCCACGGCAGAGTTACGCCAAAGGGTTTTCGAATACGCCAACCAGCGAATGAACTACTCGCCGCCACCACTAGACAACACAGAAACTCCAGAGAATTTGCTTCAGGCAGCTGGAATGACCATTACCGAGGACGGCCTAGGCTCTAAAGCTCTCGACATTTTTGCGAATGTTTTGGCACCGGCAACCATCTCTACCGATCATCCAGGCTATCTATCTTTCATCCCTTGCGCACCTACCGAAGCATCGAAGCTTTTCGACCTAGTTGTGTCATCATCTGCGATTTATGGCGGCTCTTGGCTTGAAGGTGCTGGCGCGGTCTTTGCCGAGAACCAGGTTCTGGCTTGGCTGGCTAAGGAAGCTGGGCTTCCAGAGGCTGCTGGCGGTGTGTTTGTGCAAGGCGGAACCATTGGAAACCTGAGTGCACTGGTTGCCGCTCGCGATCACGCGAAGCGTAAGTCGGAAGCCCGTCCTGCGCGCTGGAAGGTTGCCTGCAGCGCCGAAGCTCACTCGTCGCTCAAGACTGCAGCGAACGTCATGGACATCGACCTAATCAAGGTTCCAGTAGACGAGAACGGCAAGTTGGGTGGCGCGGCACTAAGGGAAGCCCTCGCAGGAAATACCGACGGATTGTTCGCAATTGTGGCGACTGGCGGTACCACCAATTTCGGAATTGTTGATCACCTTGATGAGGCCGCTGCTGTCGCAAAGGAACTAGGAGTCTGGTTCCACGTTGATGGCGCCTATGGCTTGGCGGGAATCCTCTCCCACTACACCCGCGATCTTTTCAAGGGGCTCGAACATGCAGACTCGTTCATCGTTGACCCACACAAGTGGCTATTCGCTCCATTCGATGCTTGTGCTCTGGTCTATCGCGATCCAGAGATTGGGCGCCTGGCACACACACAGCACGGCGAATACTTGGACACTCTTACAAACTCCGGTGAATACAACCCGAGCGACTACGCAATCAACCTGACTCGTCGACCTCGCGGCCTGCCGCTCTGGTTCTCGCTGGCCACCCACGGAACTAATGCCTATCGCGACGCCGTCAGCCATAACATCGAAATCACTCGCTACGCACGGAACGAAGTGTTGAAACGCGACTACCTCGAATTGGTTCGCGAGCCAGAGTTATCCGTTGTCGTCTTTGAACGCGTTGGTTGGAACCTCGAACAGTATGAAGAGTGGTCCAACCACCTACTCGCCCAGGACATCGCATTTGTGGTTCCTAGCTCACACCAGGGACGACCAAACGCACGATTCGCAATCGTCAACCCGCTAACTAGCCAGGAGCTCATCGATGAGATCCTGGACAGCATGGAGTAAATATGTGGATGCCTCCCGAGTGGAATGAACACAGCCGCACCTGGATGGCTTGGCCTACCGTTGGCTACACTCTCGGCGACACTGAAGAGGAATGCAACAACGCTCGCAAGGCTTGGGCGAATGTAGCAAACGCCATCATCCGTTTCGAACCGGTTTCGATGATTGTGAACCCAGGCGACGAGACGATGGCTCGCCAATTCTTAGACGACCGCGTGGAACTGGTTACCGCAGACCTCAACGACGCTTGGATGCGCGACATCGGCCCAACCTTTGTGAAGGTGAACGGTGAACTACAAGCTGTCAATTGGATCTTCAACGGCTGGGGTGCTGCCAAGTGGGCAACGTGGAACTTCGATGAAAAGATTGCATCGGTCATCGCCGATGAAGTTGGGGTAACCCGAATCGATTCACCTCTGATTAACGAGGGTGGCGGAATTCACGTCAACGGAGCCGGCACCATCCTGCTCACCGAAACCGTGCAACTTGGCGAAGGACGAAACTCGTCCTGGACCAAGGAACAGGTTGAGGCTGAAATTCACGAGAAACTTGGAACCTCGAAGGCGATTTGGGTGAAGCGCGGACTGACCCGCGACTACGACGAGTATGGCACCAGAGGTCACATCGACATCGTCGCCTGTTTCTCAGATGAGAACACGATTCTCTATCACGACCAGCAGAACCCTGAACACCCAGACTTCTTGGTATCGGCAGAGGTACGAGCAACCCTTGAACAACACTCGGAATTCACATTGATCCCGGTTCCAGCTCCAAAGGTTCTTCACGATGAAGAAGGACCGGTCGACTACAGCTACATCAACCACTACATCTGCAATGGCGCGGTAATCCTTTGCGCCTTTGACGATGAAAACGACCAAGTTGCAAAGTCGGTTTTGGAGAAGGCTTATCCTGGTCGCGAAATCGTCCTAGTGGACGCTCGGGAACTGTTTGCTCGTGGTGGCGGCATTCACTGCATCACGCAGCAGCAGCCTGCCTAAACTGAATAGATGACCCAACGTTCCAAAGTTTCAATCATCGGCGCCGGCGCTGTCGGCACTTCCACCGCGTACGCTCTTCTGATCAAGCGCATCGCTGGTGAAGTGGCTATCTACGACACCAACAAGGCGAAGGTTGAAGCAGAGGCACTTGACCTTGCCCACGGTTCGCAGTTCACCAATCCATCACGAGTTTATGGAGGAGATGACATCGAGGTTGTTCGCAACTCCGACGTCATCGTAATCACCGC
>JBEBAN010000031.1:0-13011 GCA_041158865.1 Actinomycetota bacterium | reverse complement strand
TGGCCCTCAACATAGACGTTGGAGATGAAGGTCAATTCACTTGTCTGATGATCCACAACCACGAGGTCACGAATCATCGTGAAACTGATTCGAGGAGTCTCCAGTAGTTGTTCCTTTGGCGCTGAAAGCTCTTCAAGGTCTCGAACAACGTCCCAGCCGATCATTCCCACTAAACCAGATGAAAGCGGAAGACCTAGAGAATTGAATACTGTCGACCACGATGACTGAATCAGCTCTATGGCATCCAGTGGGTTGGTCGGCAATTCAAGTGAAAGATCTTTTGGAAGCGCCGATGCTCCGGTTGGTGAAACCCATTCGACACCACAATTCATGGATTGGAAAAGTCGACCTCTGGCCACTGCGCCAACGAAAGAATAGCGAGACCAAACACCTTGGTCAGCAGACTCGAGAAGGAAAGAGTCGTCTCGTCCGGCGCCCAATTTCTCGAAGATGGTGAGTGGTGTCTCGCCACTGAAGAAGAGTTTGCGCGACACTGGAACAACACGCGAGGCACGAGAGTTGTTCAGGAAAGATTCAAGATCAGTGCTCATGGGAAGCCTCAAAGCAACTATCAGTACCGGTGTGGCAAGCAGGTCCCGCTGCCTGCACTTGAATCAGTAGTGTGTCCCGATCGCAGTCGGTGACTATGGAAACGATTCGCTGCGTGTTTCCTGAGGTTGCTCCCTTATGCCAAAGTTCGTTTCGTGAACGGGAAAAGAAAACAGTTTCACCTTTTTCCAGACTCTGCGAAAGAGACTCTTGGTTCATCCAGGCGACCATCAGTACCTTGCCGGTTTTTGAGGCTTGGATGACTGTGGGAATTAGTCCATTGGCATCGAATTTCAAGCCAGATGAGTCGAAGCTAATCAATGTCTAACCTCAAATCCGGACCTAACCAAAGCAACCTTTACTTCGGCAATTGTAACCGCGCGGCTGTGGAAGATGGATGCCGCAAGGATTGCATCTGCTCCAGCAGAGGCGGCTGGTGGGAAATCGGCCGCACTTCCAGCGCCTCCTGAGGCGATTAGCGGTAGCGACGAAACTTCGCGCACCGCAGCAATCAAAGGGAGATCAAAGCCAGAACGAGTTCCGTCTGCATCAATGCTGTTAACCAGCAATTCTCCGACGCCAAGGTCTTCACATTTGGCAATCCATTCCAGTGCGTCGATGTCGGTTTCGGTTCGACCGCCATGTGTAGTGACTATCCAACGACTTTTGTCTACTGGATTGCGCTTAAGGTCGAGCGAAAGAACTAACACTTGGTTTCCGTAGCGTTCCGCAATGTCCGCCAGTAATTGTGGGTTACCGATTGCTGCGGATGAAACACTAACCTTGTCGGCGCCGGCCTTTAGAAGTGCTCCAACATCTCCAACCGAACGAACTCCCCCGCCAACCGTAAGCGGAATGAAGATTTGCTCAGCGGTTTTGGTCACCAGGTCGTACATGGTGGAACGGTTCTCGATGGTCGCCCCAACATCTAAGAAGGTTAGTTCGTCTGCACCCGTTTCGTAGTAATAGTTAGATAGCTCAACCGGATCGCCCGCGTCACGTAGGTTGTCAAAATTCACACCTTTTACGACACGTCCGTTGTTGACGTCTAGGCAAGGAATGACTCGAACGGTGAGCGACATTAGATGCGTGCTGCGTGAATGGCACTTACGAGGATGGCACGGGCGCCAAGCTCGTAGAGTGCGTCCATGGTCGCATTGGTTTCAGATGCCTTCACGAGAGCACGAACTGCTACCCACTCAGGATCACGCAACGGAGAAACGGTTGGCGATTCGATGCCAGGAGTGATGTTCGAGGCTTGATCGACAAGCTCTGCTGGGCAGTCGTAATCGAAGATCACATATTCACGAGCCACCACGACACCGCGCAGACGTCGAAGCAGACCAGTAGCCAACTCAGCCTTGCCAGGGGCACTGATTAGGTGAGCTGTTGAATGCAACAAGACAGGGCCGAAGATTTCGAGCCCCGCCTGGCGAAGCGTGTTTCCGGTCGAGACAACGTCTGCCACCGCATCAGCAACGCCAAGCCGCACTGCGGTTTCAACCGCTCCATCCAGTTCGACCAGCTGCACCGAAACGCCCTGCTCGGCTAGGAAGTCTTCAACCAAATTGACGTACGCAGTGGCAACGCGCTTACCCTCTAGGTCTTTGAGCGACGAATAAAGACCACCAGGACCGGCAAAACGGAAGGTTGACTGTCCGAACTTTAGATCCTCAACTGTCTCGGCTTTAGAGCGAGAATCGCGCAGGAGGTCAAGACCGGTAAGTCCAAGGTCCAACGATCCCGAACCCACGTAGGTCGCGATGTCTCTTGGGCGCAGGTAAAAGAATTCGATGTTGTTGTCAGAATCGATTACGTGAAGCTCCTTGGTGTCGCGACGAGTCGCGTACCCAGCTTCCTTGAGCATCAAAACTGCGGTATCAGAAAGGATCCCTTTGTTAGGGACGGCTACTCTAAGCATGGTTCTCTCTAAAGGTTGGCTTCGACATCATCAAGGGTCAGACCCTTGGCGATCATCAGTACTTGGACGTGATACAGGAGCTGACTGATCTCTTCGGCGAGACGCTCCTTGGATTCGAACTCGGCAGCCATCCAAACTTCGGCTGCCTCTTCGATCACCTTTTTGCCGATGGTATGTACACCGGCGTCGAGCCATTTGACCGTGTGCGAATCGGCTGGTCGAGAAATTGATTTCTCGGTCAGCTCGTTGAATAGTTCCGCAAATGTGGTCATACGTTCAATATTAAACGCTAATCAAAGAGAGTGACGGTTTATTTCTGAGATTGGGCCAGTTCGCGCAAAGAAACGATTCGCGAGTTACGGTCTTCGGCAAAGAATACCGAACTACCGGCAACAAAGGTGTCCGCGCCAGCGGAACTCGCCGCTGAGATGTTGCTGAGGTCAATACCGCCGTCAACCTGAAGACGAATTGCCTTGCCTGACTTAGCGATGCCAGAAGCGCCCTCCACAACCTTAGGGAGCATCTCCTCCATGAATCTCTGACCACCAAAGCCTGGTTCAACAGTCATGATCAGAAGCATGTCGAACTCATCTAGATGGTCCAGCACGAACTCGAGACCGGTAGCCGGTTTGACTGCAATGGCAGCTTTAGCGCCGGCCGCCCGAAGTGCTCTAGCAATTTTGATTGGGTCGGTTGCAGCTTCGAGGTGGAAAGTCACACTGTCCGCGCCAGCGTCTGCGTAGGAAACAGCATCGCGGTCAGGTGAGTCGATCATCAGGTGAACATCGATTGGCAGTTTTGAAACCTCGATCATGCGCTTCACCATTGGCAATCCGAACGTCAGGTTCGGTACAAAGTGCCCGTCCATGACGTCGACGTGAATCGCATCGGCTACGGAAATTGTCTGAAAGTCGCGTTCAAAATTGACAAAGTCTGCGGAGAGGATGCTGGGATGAACGTGAGCTTGCATGGTTCTACCCTAATCCGCTTGTTTCGAAAGCAGACAGATGAACATGGCATCGGTGACGTTGCGGTGCGGCCAAAGCTGCACGGTTTTGCGTCCTGGCATCAACTGGATTTCCGGTGACAATTTCCGCACCACGGCGCCTGCGTCCATGAGGTTCGCATCTTTGTTTGAACGCAGGAACCATTCAACTTGTGAAGTGGTCTCGCTCGGGTGCGGCGAACAAGTGACATAGGCCAAGACGCCGCCAGGCTTTAGGTGCTGCCATGCGCTCTGCAAAAGTTCCCGCTGTATGGCACTCAGTTCCTTTAGCTGGTCGGCATTCTTGCGCCAACGCGATTCAGGCCTGCGCCTCAGCGCGCCGAGACCGGTACAAGGTGCATCTAGCATGATGCGGTCGTACATCAGGTTCTTCGGCAGGTCTCGGCCGTCAAGTCTCAGTTGTTTTGCCTTCAAACCACTGTGGCGCAGCGCAGTTTCAACAAGATCAGCACGGTGTTCCAGCGGCTCGTTAGTAGTGAGTTCAACCCCGGAACCTGCTCCAAGTGCGGTAAGCAGCGCTGCCTTACCGCCCGGGCCGGCGCAGAGGTCCAACCACTTTTCTCCAGACATAATTGGAGCGGCGTTACTCAATGCCAGTGCAGAAAGTTGTGAACCTTGGTCTTGCACGCGCATCGAACCGTTCATCACACTAGGTAGTTTGCTCGGGTCACCGCCCTGCAGCTCGAAACCAATTGGGGATACTCCAACACGTTCCAGTTGCTCGTTCTTTGGCTCATCTCTGCTTGGCAGTAGTACTAGATTCACTGCTGGGTTGCGGTTATCCGCCTCAAGAGCCGTTTCCAGCTCATCGCCAGCGCCTTCGGACTGTAGCGCAAGGCGGATCGAGCGCACCACCCAGGTTGGGTGCGAGTAGCGAATCGCTAGGTAGTCATCTTCAGAAAGATCGGCTCTCTGCAAGATCTGTAGCCACTGGTCGTAGGACTTCTCAGAGATTCTTCGCAATGCGGCATTTACAAATCCAACGGCAGACTGCTTCAAAACCTTCTTTGCCAACTCAACGGTCTCAAATATGGCAGCGTGACCTGGAGTTCTCAGGGTCACTAACTGGTGAGCACCCAGTCTTAGAACCACTAGTGCTTCATGATCAATATCTTCGATTGGTCGTCCGGTCACCTTTGCGATAAGCCAGTCGTAGAAGCCTTGATTACGCGAGGTTCCATAGGCAAGCTCAGTTGCAAATGCGGAATCCTGAACACTCAAGGAAGCCTTGTCTAAATATCTTGGCAAAACCAAATTCAGATAGGCGTCGCTCTCCTCAACCGACATGAGGGATTCAAAAGCTACTCTTCTGGAATTCATGATCGATCGAACCTTCGCCTGTCTCGCAAACCGCGGAACCAATCTCCGGCAGCCATTGAAGGCTTACCTGCCGGCTGCACCTTTACCAATTCCAACATTCCGTTAGCGCACTGAACCAAGACCTTTGCATCTTTAATCGCAATTTCGCCAGGCTTGAGGCCTAAGTCTTCACTGGTGTATCGCATTACATGTAGCTTCACTGCCAAACCTTCGATGGTCGCCCATGCACCAGGTTCACTCGTGACTGCGCGGTAGCGCGAATAAGTGTTGATGTTCGACTCCTGGAATGACAGTTGGCCATCGGCGCGGCTCAGTTTGGCCGCAATCGTCGGTTCGCCGATCTGCGAAGTCAGTTTCGCAATGCCAGCGTGAAGCATCGGGAGTGATTCAGAAATCAATGTTGCACCAAGTAAAGACATGCGCGTCAGCAAATCGTCTGCGGTTTCATCTGGAGAAATCATGACCGGAAGCGACGAAACCACAGGTCCGGTATCCAACCCCTCATCAATCTTGAAGAGCGTTATGCCAGATTCGGTTTGGCCGTCCATGAGTGCTCGCTGTACCGGGGCCGCACCCCTGTACTTCGGTAGGGTGCTGAAGTGCAGGTTGAACCAACCTTTGGACAGTGCTTCGATGGCACCGGACCCTAACAACACACCGTAAGCCACAACAACCGCGAGGTCGATACCGAAGCCCTTGACCAGGTCGATTACACCTTGGTCTACAGTGTTGGACTTAATGACAGGAATCCCCTTGGCCAATGCCACCGCAGCAACGGGAGTCTCGGTCATTACGCGTTTTCGACCCTGCGGGGAATCGGTGCGGGTTAGTACAGCCCCAATTTCGACACCCTTTTGGATCAGCTCGGATAGAACTAGCGCGGCATTGTCTGGGCTTCCAGCGAAAAGAATGGGCATCAGATTACCTGTGGGTCATCAAAACGGATTGAGATCGGGCGAATCGCTCGTCCGCTTTTGACGCTAACACGATTCGCGGTGCCAGCCATGGAAGCCAGGAACGCGCGCACCTCAGTGGCGACCGCCGCGCCACTGGCATAGGTGAAAGTGGCAACAAGGCGATGGTCGTTCTCTGCCTTTGAGGAAGCAGCCTTAGAGATTCCTAAAACACGTACACCATCGAGACCTTTCAGGAGTTCTTCCAACTTCGACAGCGAGGTTTCCTGACCGATTGCGCTCAGTACACGTCTAGCTGGAGGGAATCCAAGCTGGTCTCGCTCCGAGAGGATTTCACTCACGACAGCCTCCACCTCACCCAATGTGAACGCACGTTCCACCTCGTCGGTGAGCCCAATGATTCCGGCTTCTCCCTTTGAACCCATGAAGGCAATTGCGGTCAACCAGCTTCGAAGAGCATCTTCGGAAGCTCGAAGCGAATCACGCCCGAGCGTGAGATTTCCATCGATTATCAGGACTGCTGAATAGCCGCCGATTGCAACCGCTTCGGTTCCAGGCGTAGCCACGACAATCTGCTTCTTAGCCGAGATGGTTACATCACGATCCTCACTGGTGATCTCTCGAACGGGAACACCGGGGAAGGATTTACCTAGTTGCATCGACCATCTGGTAGCGCCTGCTCCCCCCTGGCGAAGTTTCGCAGCGCCGCACTCGCGACACTTGAAATCAAGGTTCGCTCGTCCACACCAGCGACAAACTGCATGCCCGTTCGCATTGAGCCATAGTGGCCCGTGGCACGACATACAAGCGGAACGCTCATCGCATTGCGCGCAAAAGAGAGACCTGGAAATTCCCGGTGTAGCAACCTGAACCAAAACCGGCCCGCTGTCTAGCGCTCGCTTGATTAGCGAGAAACTACCGGTATCTAAACCCGTACCTTTGAAACTGAGAACCTTTGGTCGCCAGTTGTCGGTTTGCTTTGCGGCAAGGTAGCCGATGTTAACCAGACGTTGAACCTCAGTGGAACGGCTGTGGCCTAGGAAGAAAAGGTTGGCGCTAGCGAGCGTTTGACGAATCAGCGCAATCTCGCGAGTATTCAGATATGGGCTTTGCTGATCGGTGTGACTCTGGTCAGAGTCCTCCCAAACAATGATTGAAGCCGCCGCCGAAACCGGTGAATAGATAACATTTCTGGTTCCATACACAATCTGCTGCTTTCCGGTGAGCTGAGTGAGATACTTCGCATAATTTTCACTTGCTACGTCTGAATTGGATCGCTGAACTAGTACATCTCCAGGCACGAGCTTTTCAATTTCGGTGCCAAACAATGAAACGTCTCTGAAGTCTGGTAAAACCACCAGGACGGAAAAGCCCTTGGCAAATTCGGCCGCAGCTAACTCGGCAAGTTGCAGAAAGCCCTGCGGAACACCGGTTTCACTATTTGCAACCGGCCTAACAATTTGAGTCTGACGAATGCCCTCTGGTTTTACTTGAACATCTAACGATGAAAAAGGGAAAGCCTTTTCCACACGCACAGATCGGGCGGGAACTGCGGAAGTAATTAACTCCCCAACGCTGCTGCACTGACGCGCAGATACATCGCGCAGTAATTGATAGACATGTGGCTTTAGTACCGGAATGGCGCTAACGATTTCACTGATTTCACTAAGTTTCCCGGAGAACTCAGCCTCGGCTGCCAGTGCAACCACAAAGCCAACCTTGCTTTGTCTAGCAAACGGAACCTTGACTCTTACGCCTACCTGAATTTCCGACTGAAGTGAGGTTGGAACCGAATACTCGAACTCGCGATCGAGTGCAGGTAGCGGAGAATCAAAAACCACCTTAGCGACAGCCGAGGTTGGCATGGCTTATCGGCCTAGCGCGCTCTGTAGCTCTTCTACGCGGTTGGTGGCTTCCCAAGTGAACTCTGGGAGCTCACGACCGAAGTGACCGTAGGCGGCCGTCTTACTGTAGATCGGACGAAGTAAATCAAGGTCACGAATAATTGCCTTCGGACGAAGATCGAAGGTGTCAAGAACGGCCTTCTGAATTTTGCCAAGGTCGAACTTCTCGGTGCCAAAGGTCTCTAGGTATAGACCAACCGGGTTTGCCTTGCCGATTGCATAGGCGACCTGAACCTCAACTCGGTCTGCAAAACCTGCAGCAACAATGTTCTTCGCAACCCAGCGCATAGCGTAGGCGGCCGAACGATCAACCTTACTTGGGTCCTTGCCCGAGAACGCGCCACCGCCGTGACGAGACGCGCCACCGTAGGTGTCAACGATAATCTTGCGGCCAGTAAGACCAGCGTCGCCCATTGGGCCGCCAATCTCAAAACGTCCGGTTGGGTTGATCAGAGCAGAGTAACCATCGAAATCAAAGCCGCTGGCCTGTAGAACGGGCTCAATGACGAAGTTCTGCATGTCGTTTCGAAGCTGTTCGGTAGAAACGCCGGCGTGGTGCTGTGTAGAAAGAACTACGGTCTCGATGCTTTTAGGAACAAAGCCGTCGAAGCCCATGGTGACCTGAGTCTTGCCATCTGGGCGAAGATACTCGAACACGCCTTCCTTGCGCACTTCGGCGAGCTTAGAGCTCAGCTGGTGAGCCAAATGAATGGCCGCTGGCATAAGCACGGCGGTCTCATTGCTGGCGTAACCAAACATGATGCCCTGGTCGCCTGCCCCCTGCGAGTTGAGGTCTTCGCTCGAACCCTCTTCGCGCACTTCAATACCGCTGTCTACACCCTGAGCGATGTCTGGGCTCTGAGCACCAATTGATACGCTTACACCGCAGCTGTTGCCGTCGAAGCCGATGTCTGAGCTGGTGTAACCGATCTCGGTAACCTTTTGGCGAACCAGACCCGGAATGTCTACATAAGCCTCGGTTGTGATCTCTCCCGCAACGTGGACAAGGCCGGTAGTGACCATGGTCTCTACGGCTACACGGGCGGTTTTATCCTGCTCCAAAATTCCGTCGAGGATAGCATCGCTAATCTGGTCACAGATCTTGTCTGGGTGACCTTCGGTTACGGATTCTGAGGTGAAAAATCTAAGTTCTGTCATCCCCTCAATTATATTCGGGGAACCAGACAATTACTTGGCTGTGAGTAAAAGATCGAAGATCTTATTTGCGATCTCCAACTTCGTGCCAGAAACCTCAGAAGACTCGGTTTGGCTCATAATCACCACGTCGTTGAAGTCTTTATCGAATGCTTTCCCCTCGGAAACATCATTCGCGACGATCAAATCAAGCTTCTTCGCCTGCAGTTTTGAAAACGCCACAGACTTTAGTGCAGCACTAGATTCAGTTTCCGCGGCGAAGCCAACGAGTTTGGTACTGGCCGGCTTTGATTCCGCAATCCCCGCAATGATGTCTGGATTACGAACCATCTCGATGCTGAACTTCTCTCCCAGCTCCGACTTCTTGAGCTTGCTGGCACTTGGGCTGGCGACTCGATAATCGGAAATTGCTGCTGGCATCAGAATGAAGTCAAACTTCAGACCAACCTGTTTCAGTGACGATTGAAGGTCTTCGACACTTTTAACATCGAAGCGTTCAATGCCAGAGATTACAGATGAAACATTTGCGGCGATTAGGGTGACTGCGGCACCACGAGACTTGGCGGCCTCGGCCAGGGCTAGACCCTGTTTGCCAGAAGACTTGTTACCAATGAAACGAACCGCGTCAACCGGTTCTCGGGTTCCCCCTGCAATAACCAGTACCTTTTTGCCCATTAGGTCTTTAGGCCGTGAGGCGTTTAGTGCCACATCAAAGATCTGTGTGGCCTCAGGAAGCCTGCCAACACCGGTGTCGGTTCCGGTAAGACGCCCAGAAGCTGGCTCGATTACATTGACTTCACGGTCACGCAGGATCGCAACGTTAGAAACCGTTGCCCCGTTAAACCACATTTCAGTGTGCATGGCGGGAGCAAAAACTTTTGGACAGTCTGCCGCCATGATCACATTACAAAGTAGGTCATCGGCCAGGCCAGCTGCGGCCCTAGCCAGGAAACTTGCTGTCGCTGGAGCCACAACAATCAACTCAGCCCAGTGCGCAAGCTCAATGTGACGAACGTCGTTTACGTCGTCGTATAGCTCCGAGTGAACAGGATTGTGAGAGAGTGCCTCGAGAGTTGCTGAACCAATGAAACGAAGTGCGTTTGGCGTTGGGACGACGCGCACTTCGTGGCCCGCTTCAACAAAAAGGCGAATTAGTTCCGCGGATTTATACGCGGCGATGCCACCGGTTATTCCAACCAGTATGCGCATTGACTAGACGGTCGGAGTCTTGACCAGTTTGTCCTGGTCGATCTCGCGAAGCGCGATGGTAAGCGCCTTCTCGTCGACGGTTGCGTCAACAAGTGGGCCTACGTTGTTGAATAGGCTACCCAACTGTAGTTCCGCGTAGTACTGGTTGATCTGTCGTGCGCGGTTAGCGGCAAACATAACCAACTCGTACTTCGAAGTTACCTTGCCAAGAAGGTTGTCGATCGATGGCGAAACAATGCCGTATAGAGGTTCGGTGGTAGTCATGACATCAATTCTACGACTTCGTGGGCGCATTTAGCCACCTCGTCGTTGATAACTCGGTAGTCGAAACTGTTTGCGGCTGCCAATTCAATCACTGCGGTTTCGAGACGGCGAACCTGTTCCTCTTTGTCTTCGGTGCCCCTTGAACTCAACCTGCGCACTAGCTCGTCCCAACTCGGCGGCATGATGAAGATGGTCATGGCCTCGGGCATTGCCGCTTTGACCTGACCGGCACCCTGAATGTCGATCTCCAGAATCACGTGCTTACCGGAGGCAAGGGCTTCCTCAACCGGCTTACGCGGTGTGCCATACGAATTCTTTCCATGGACGGTCGCGTATTCAAGGAGTTCTCCCCCCGCGATGGCGGCATCGAAGCGTTCGCGAGTCCAAAAGAAATAATCAACGCCGTCGACTTCACCAGGACGAGGGTCGCGAGTAGTAGCCGAGACGGATAGTTGGAACTCTGGATGTTCAGCGAGAATGTGGCGAACTACGGTGCCCTTACCAACAGCGGTAGGGCCAGCAATAACAGCCAATCTCGAAGACATTGTTTTAGCCTACTGACTTATCCCTGCGAAAAGCTCTGAGTTGGACACGGAAATTGCCGATTGAAGTTCCCTTGCGCCGGCCTGCAATACCGACCGAGAAACAGAGTAGGCAACCTGCCGACAAAGAGCTCCATAAATTGTCTTGGCGTCGCTCAGTTTCGCACCTTGAGCACCAAAGCCAGGTGCCAAGATTGGGGTCTTCAGCTGATTACGGTCAACTTCGAAGGAGTCTAGATCTAAGGTGGCACCTAGTACCGCTCCGTAGTTGCCAAAGACACTGGCGTCAGCGTTGAGAGCGGCCAACTGTAGCCACTGATCACCAGCCAACGTGGTGCCGTTTGAACCGGCCAACTGAACCGAAGCTCCCTCTGGGTTTGATGTGGCTACCAGCGAATAGACACCCTTACCTTCGCCTACGTACCGGGCGAAACCGGCACTGATGGTCCGAAGTCCCAGGTAAGGCGACACGGTGAGCGCGTCTGCGTGAAGACCCGAAAGCTTACCGAACCAGGCTTCCAGATAGGCGTCCATGGTGGTACCAATGTCGCCCCGTTTGGCATCTGCGATTACCAAAAGGCCAGCAGCCTTGGCAGCCTGTGTTACTTCCTCAAGAACCGCGTAACCTGTGGCGCCGAAACGTTCAAAGAATGAAACCTGAGGCTTGATGAGAGAAACCTGACCGGCGCAAGCATCGACGACGCGAAGCGAAAACTCGCGAAGACCATGTGCGGAATCGGTCAAATCCCAGGCACTCAACAGGCTAGCGTGCGGGTCAATCCCGACGCAAAGCTGCCCCTTAGACTCGAAAGCCTCAAGCAGTGTCTCTCCGAAGGAATTAGGCAAGCTTGGCCGCCCTATCTCCTGCGTGCTCCTGAAGTGAGCGAACCGAGAACGGACCTTCGATTACCTTCTCGAACGAACCGATGGCAGCGCTTAGCTGAGCAATCGTGGTGAAGATTGCCTTATCTGCTGCAGTAGTTGCTGCGCGAATCTCATAGCCATCCTTGCGAGCAGATGAGCCGGATGGAGTGTTCACAACAACATCCACCTCGCCTGCGGTGATTAGCTCCACAATTGACGGACCAGCGCCTGGGGTCGATTCCTTACGGACGCTAGTGACCTCGATGCCGTGGCGTTCAAGAATTGCGGCAGTACCATCGGTCGCCAAAATCTTGTATCCGAGCTGCTGAAGTCTGCGAACCGGCAGAAGCACCTGTGGCTTGTCGCGGTCGGCAACCGAGATGAAGATGGTTCCGCTCTTTGGAAGAGCACTACCGGCAGCCGACTGGCTCTTGGCGAATGCTGTTGGGAAGTCGACATCCATACCCATGACCTCTCCGGTCGAGCGCATTTCCGGGCCAAGCAGTGAGTCCACAAAGCGACCCTCCTTGGTTGCGAAGCGCTTGAACGGAAGTACTGCTTCCTTCACCGCAATCGTCGAACCTGCTGGAATGTAGGTACCGTCTTCTTTTGGAAGATGCCCCTCGGCAACCAACTCGGCAATTGACTTGCCAACCATTACCAGCGATGCAGCCTTGGCGAGAGTGATGCCGAGTGCCTTGGAAACGAACGGCACGGTACGAGAAGCTCTAGGGTTTGCCTCTAGCACGTAAAGGACATCGTTTGCGATTGCAAACTGAACGTTGATCAGACCGCGAACTCCGATTCCCTTGGCAATCTCCTCGGTCGCCTTGCGTACACGCTCGATCTGACCAGCAGACAAGGTAATTGGAGGCAGGGTACATGATGAGTCACCGGAGTGAATACCTGCTTCTTCGATGTGCTCCATGACGCCACCAACGTAAAGCTGGGTGCCATCGTAGAGAGCGTCGATGTCGATCTCAATTGCGTCATCAAGGAAGCGGTCAACCAGCAGTGGATAACCAGGACCGATTAGACCGTATTCTGCGATGCGATCGAAGTAGTCAACCAGCGAGTGCTGGTCGTAGACGATCTCCATGCCGCGACCACCGAGGACGAAAGATGGACGAACCAAGACCGGGTAACCAATTCGACCGGCAATCTCCGAGGCTTCCGCGAGGTTAATGGCGATGCCGTTGGCTGGAGATAGTAGACCTGCGTTATCGAGAATTTGGCTGAATAGACCGCGCTCTTCGGCAAGGTCAATCGCTTCTGGAGTGGTTCCCAAAATCGGGATACCGGAATCCTTCAAGCCCTTCGCAAGACCAAGTGCGGTTTGGCCACCGAGCTGCACGACCACTCC
>JBEBAN010000030.1:0-13942 GCA_041158865.1 Actinomycetota bacterium | reverse complement strand
GTGAACCCGGCCATTGCCGCGGCTCCGCCCAGGGCCAGCCACACTTGGTTCGGGACCTTCTTCACCAGCCACGGGTTGTCGTGAAGTAATTCTCCAAGGCCGTTGAATTTGTGGGCCAGCCTGGCGTCATTCGTAAAGTAGCTTTCGCCAGCAACGAAGCAACCGTGACGTTGAAGCCCGAGACTAACCAAAACTTCCGGCACAGCTGAATCGAACTGAATGTGGTGAACGATTCCGTGGATTTGCGCCAGCGGATGAAGTTCGTCCGTGATTCGTCTTTGCACCAAGGAGAGCTCTGCCGTGATGCGTTCGATCTCGGAGCGGGTGGCAACAACTCTTTGGTCGCCGCCGAAGCTGACCAGGTCACTCACCACAAACTCGCTTGTACTTGGCGAAACCGATACTGCAACTGTTCCAGTTGCATTTGTAGTGCCCTTGCGGCACTCGAATTCCAAAGTGCTGGATTTGGCATAGCCGATTCCAACTGGGCAACCAACTGGCTTAGTAATAGATGTACATCGTGCATGCCAAAAGCATCCGGCATTCGCTTAGTAACATTCGGTCCGATAGCGATTCTGTGGATAAGAGGTAAGGCAAAATAGTAGGGTGAGCAATCTTTCCGTACAGCCAATCTCCCCTCTCGACGGCCGTTACCGCGCAAGCGTGTCAGACCTAGGCGAATTCCTTTCCGAGGCTGGTCTAAACCGTGCCCGAATTCAGGTTGAGATTGAGTGGTTGATCCAGCTTGCCAATCGACACATTCTCGAAAACGCCACCCCGATTTTGGCAGACGAGGCGCAGGCACTTCGCGATGTTGTAACCAACTTCTCGGATGCAGACGTAGCCGAACTTGCCCAGACCGAGGCGATCACCAAGCACGACGTCAAAGCGGTTGAATACTTTATCCGCACCCGCTTAGAGCAGCTCGGCCGTGCCGACCTATTGGAGCTCACTCACTTCGGTTGCACCAGTGAAGACATCAACAACCTTTCCTACGCAATCACCGTTCGCGATGCCATGAACCAAGTTTGGCTTCCAAAGGCTAAGGCCTTGGTTGAGCGCCTAAAGGAACTCAGCGATAAGTACATCGACAACTCGATGCTTTCCCGCACTCACGGCCAGCCAGCCACCCCAACCACCATGGGTAAAGAACTAGCCGTATTTGTTCACCGCCTAGGACGACAGCTCGACCGCATCGAAAAGACCGAATACCTTGGCAAGTTCTCAGGCGCGACCGGAACCTTCTCTGCTCACGTTGTCGCTCGCCCAGATGTTGACTGGATTAAAGAATCACAAGATTTCGTGACCGGCCTAGGGCTTACCTGGAACCCGCTGACCACTCAGATTGAGAGCCACGACTGGCAGGCTGAGTTGTACTCTGCCGTTGCCCTGTTCAACCGCATTCTTCACAACCTCTGCACCGACATCTGGAGCTACATCTCGGTCGGCTACTTCAAGCAGATTCCTCAGCCGGGCGCTACCGGCTCTTCGACGATGCCGCACAAGATCAACCCGATCCGTTTCGAAAACGCAGAATCGAACCTTGAGCTTTCGAACGCGATTCTTGACTCCATCGCTTCGACTCTGGTCACCAGCCGTTTGCAGCGTGACCTGACCGACTCGTCGACCCAGCGCAATATCGGCCTCGGACTCGGCCACAGCATGCTGGCCCTCGACAACGTGACCCGCGGCCTCGGCGAGATCGATCTCAACGTTGGCGTTCTTGAAGCCGACCTAAATGACAACTGGGAAGTTCTCGGCGAAGCGATTCAGACCGTAATTCGTGCCGAGGTTGCTGCCGGTCGCTCAAAGATTTCCGACCCATACGCCCTGCTCAAGGATCTGACCCGCGGTAAGCGAATCGGGCAAGAAGACCTTATTGCGTTTGTGAATGGTTTGGATATTTCGGCCGAGGCCAAGCAGCGTCTAATCGCACTGCGTCCTGGTACTTACACCGGTCTGGCTAGCGAACTGACTAAGCAGTTCCGCCGCTAATTACTTCTTTGGCTGCTTGTTGTAAAGACGCGGAGTAGTTCCGTCGAAGTCGTCGTCTTTCACGCTTAGAGCTAGAGTTGCGATTCCAACTAGGACGACGATGAAGGTCATTCCCGACCAAATGAAGGTCTGGTCCCACTTGCGGGTTCCGAAGTAAACCAAAACACCCACGAAGATTGCTGCAATTGCAGAGAGGGTTAGGTAAACGCGCACGCCTACGGGCTTCTTTTGGTTCTCGGTCATGTCTCTAGCCTACTTCTTTGGCGCGACGGCTGCGATGCCGAGGTGAACTGCAAGCAATGCGTGCCAGGCTCCGAAGAATCCGATGATGTGTTTGGATTCCACGTTGAAGCTGATTGCAAGACCTGCCATAGCAAGGCTGATGTAGGCGGTGAGTATTGCATCTCGACCCTCAGGGGTTTTACGACCGAACTTTTTGGCAAGCAGCAGTTCGACAATCACGAAACCGGCGAAGAGTACGCCGTAAACCACTCGCAATGAGAGGGTGTCGTTTAGTGCGAAACCGAGAGCAAGCGCCGCCAAAGGTCCTGCGACCAATAGCGGAATCAATGGGAAACCAAGACGGGGCGACATAACCTTGAATCGGTGATCCAGGAAGTGGGTTCCAAGGCTTGCCGCTAAATAAAGGGCAGCAAACAGAATTAGCATCTGGAAACCGAATTCCACAGTGTGGTACTTGGTGAAGGTGATTACCAGAGCAACGGCAGCGTGAGCTGCCGCACGGGTTGCCGTTAACCAGTTCATTCGTCGAACTGGTTAGGCACGGCCATTGCCGGTGCCGGGCTGGTGTTGCTGTGGCGGTTCTGTGGCATGTTCACAAAACGAGAATACTGTCCCTGGAATAGTGCGGTGAACTCACCGGTAGGTCCGTTACGTTGCTTGGCGAGAATGATCTCGGCCTCGCCAAGTCGTGGGTTGTCTTTTTGAGCCTGGTCTGGGCGGTGAAGCAGGATCACGACGTCAGCATCTTGTTCGAGCGATCCGGATTCACGTAGGTGAGAAATTTCAGGCTTCTTGTCTGCCTTTTGCTCCGAGTTACGGTTCAGCTGAGCAATCGCAATGACCGGGATGTCTAGCTCCTTGGCCAAAAGCTTGATTCCACGAGAGAATTCCGAAACTTCCTGCTGACGGGATTCGACCTTCTTACCCGAGGTGAGCAGCTGGAGGTAGTCGATGACGATCATCTCGAGGCCGAGGCTCTCCTTGAGGCGACGGCTCTTGGCACGAATCTCGATCATGGTGAGGTTCGGGCTGTCATCGATGAATAGTGGGGCGTCGTTGATGCGACCACGTACCGCGGCCAACTTCTTCCAGTCGTCGGCCGATAGGCCGCCGCCGCGCATTTTGCTCAGGTGTAGTTCGGCTTCTGCAGAGAGCATGCGCATTGCAATTTCGGCCTTACTCATTTCTAGCGAGAAGAAGAGAACTGGCTTGTTGTGCTTGATGGCACCGTTGCGCGAGATGTCTAGAGCAAAGGTGGACTTACCGACCGCAGGGCGGGCTGCGATGATGATCATCTGACCACCGTGCAGACCGTGGGTCTTTTCGTCCAGCTCGTGGAAACCGGTTGGAACGCCAGTCATTTCGTCGCCGCTCTGTTCGGCGATTTCCATTTCGTGAACGGCGGCATCGATCGACGTGCTCAACGCTGAGTACTGATCCGAAAGTGCCTTCGTTCCAACCGCATAAACCTCCGCCTGGGCAGTGTTGATGAGTTCCTCCAACTCACCTTCAGCTGTGTATCCCATTTGGGCGATTCGTGTACCAACTTCGACCATGCGGCGAAGAACGGCCTTTTCTTGCACGATCTTCGCGTAGTAGTCAGCGTTGGCTGCGGTTGGAACGAAACTTGTGAGGGAGTGGACGTAGTCTGCTCCGCCGGAGCGAACCAGGTTGCCGTTACGAGTTAGCTCGGCCGAAACCGAAATCGCATCGATTGGATCGCCCTTGCCGAAAAGGCTCAGGATGGCGTCGTAGATGAGCTCGTGCTTTGGTGCATAGAAGTCGTTCGGGCGAACGAACTCGTTTACCACTGCTACTGCATCGGCTGAGATCATCATGCCGCCAAGCGCCGACTGCTCTGCAAGCAGGTCGTGCGGCAGGACGCGGTCCACGGCAGCCGTTGGATCGGCTGGAGTGTTCTGAATCTGAGCCATTGCTCCCCTAAGTTGTTGTAAAACCTTGTCTACTATTACCCACTGACATTGGCTTTAGAAATCGGGCTGTGGATTGTTTTGTGGATAACTGTGGAAACACGCCGACAGATTTGTGAATAACCTGTGGACAACCTGTGGATAAATTGTGGAGAAATTCCTTGACGTCAATGCTGGCGCGGATTTCGGGTGTGGATAACCTTTGTGTATAAACCCTAAAGTTTCACCTTAGAGTTTGGTTTTGCACAGGTGAAGACACGCCGAGGCCCTAAGTTATCCACACTTATCCACAGGTTAAGGCAAAGGGCGGTAGGTCGAAACCTACCGCCCGGAAGCTTAGAAGTACTACTACTTCTTGCCGATCACCTGAACAGTGATGTTGGCTACAACGCCGTCGTGTAGACGAACGGTTGCAGTGTGGTTTCCAGCAACCTTGATCGGAGCCGAAAGCTCGATCTTGCGCTTGTCAACCTCACCCAGGCCAGCCTCGACGATTGCTGCTGCAACGTCTGCGGTCTTGACGGCGCCGAATAGACGACCCTCAACACCAGCCTTGGCGTTTAGACGGATTGCCTTCTCTTCAAGGCGAGCCTTGAAGGTGTTTGCCTCTTCAACCGAAGCAATGGCACGAGCGTCACGAGCTGCACGAATCTGCGAAACCTGCTTCTCGCCACCCTTGGTCCAAAGGACTGCGAAGCCCTGAGGGATTAGGTAGTTACGGGCGTAGCCGTTCTTTACCTCTACAACGTCTCCGGCAGAACCTAGGCCAGAAACTTCGTTAGTCAGAATAACCTTCGACATGCTTCTACTCCTTAGTTACGGCCAGCGCCAGCGTAAGGCATTAGAGCCATTTCGCGAGCGTTCTTTACGGCACGGGCGATTAGACGCTGTTCCTGTACAGAAACACCGGTGATACGACGCGAACGGATCTTGCCGCGGTCGCTCACGAACTTACGTAGGGTAGCGACATCCTTGTAGTCGATGACGCCAACCTTGATTGCTTTCACTGGCGCAAGCTTCGCGTTTTTTGCGTTGCGGTTAGGCTTGCGGCGAGTGTCTTGGGACTTTCCAGCCATTTGATACTCCTAGTACTTTTCTAATTCTTTAAAACGGGGTGTCGTCTGAGCCAGCAGGAGCACCTGGAGTCGCCCAGCCATCAACAGGCTTTGCGTTTCCAGCTGCAGGGGCGTCGTTGTTACCCCAAGGGGTAGCACCTTCGCCAGCCTCGCGGGCACGACGGGTTACGGAAGCGGTTGCATAACGTAGCGATGGGCCGATCTCGTCGATGTCTAGCTCTAGCGAAGCGCGAGCCTCACCCTGAGCCGACTGGTAGGCCGAAGGGGCCTTAAGACGACCGGTAACGATTACACGCGAACCCTTGGTTAGGGTCTGAGCAACGTTTTCTGCAAGTTCACGCCATGCGGTGCAACGCACCCAAACGGTCTCGCCGTCATCCCAAGCGTTGGTCTGGCGGTTGAAGGTACGAGGGGTTGAACCCACGCGTACGCTAACAACTGCTACTCCACCCTGGGTGTAACGCAGCTCTGGATCGTCGGCTAGGTTGCCAACGATCGTCACGGTTAGTTCGTTTGCCATGTTAGTTAGTCAGCCTTCTTTGGCGCTGGCTTCTTAGCGGCCGGAGCCTTCTTAGGAGCAGCTTCAGCCTTGTCGGCAGCCTTCTCTTCGGCAGAAACTTCAGGAACCTCAACAGGCTTGATGTTCACAACGGCTTCGTCGGCACGTAGCACCTTGGTGCGCATAACTGCCTCGGAAAGACGTAGCTGACGGTCTACTTCAAGAACGTCGGCAGAAGTTGCCTTGACGTTGATGACAGCGTAGATGCCTTCGGTCTTCTTGTTGATTTCGTAAGCCAAGCGACGACGTCCCCAGATGTCAACCTTGTCAATGGTGCCTCCACCATTGCGGATAACATTCAGGAATTTGTCCAGACTTGGAGCAACGGTGCGCTCCTCAACCGACGGGTCGAGAATTACCATGAGCTCGTATAGATGCATAGTTAACCCACCTCCTTTGGACTAGAACGGCCATGGGACTTCCATGACAGGAGGGTATTTTGCAACCTTTTGAGTTTAGCGGTTAGACCACCATAGAAGCAACCGCGATTTTGCCTCATCGGCTCCCAGCGGTCCTTCCTCCAGGCGCAGTTCTAGTAGGAAGTTGCGAGCCTCGCCCACTTCTCGTCCTGGTTTGATCCCCAGAATCTCCATAATTTCTTCGCCGCTGAGGTCTGGGCGGATCGCGTCGAGCTCTTCCTGTTCCGCGAGTGCCTTTATTCGCGACTCAAGATCGTCATAAGCGAATGAGAGTCGATCGGCCTTGCGACGGTTGCGGGTGGTGACATCGGCGCGGGTTAGTCCATGGAGTCGGGTGAGCAGGTCGCCGGCATCTCGAACGTAGCGACGAACCGCGGAATCGGTCCAGGCCTGTTCGCCATAGCCGAAGAAGCGCAGGTGCAGTTCGATCAAACGGGAAACGGCCGCGATGGTGTCGTTGTCGAACTTGAGCGCCTGCATGCGTTTTTTGGCAATTCGCGCTCCAACCAGGTCGTGCTGATGGAAGCTCACGCCACCACCTGGCTCGAGCCTTCGGGTCTTTGGCTTACCGCAGTCGTGAAGCAGAGCGGCAAAGCGCAGGACGAAGTCGCCTTCCAGCCCGTACTGCTTTTCGTAGTCGATCGCCTGTTCCACCACGGTCAGGGTGTGCTCGTAGACGTCCTTGTGATGGTGATGCTCATCAACCTCAAGTTGCAGGGCCGGCAGTTCCGGCAAGACGAGGGCCGCAAGGCCTGAGTCAACCAGGGCCGTGAGGCCCTTGCGTGGATATTTGCCAAGCATCAGCTTGACCAGTTCCTGCTGAACGCGTTCAGCGGAAATGATCTCGATGCGACCGGCCATGGCTTTCATGGCGGCAAACGTTTCCGGCTCAATTTCGAAACCGAGTTGGCTGGCAAAACGAGCGGCGCGCATCATGCGCAGTGGGTCATCGCTGAACGAGTCCTCAGGTTTGCCTGGCGTGCGAATCACACCGGCCAGCAGATCCTGCAAACCATTGAACGGATCCACGAAGGTTTTCTCGGGTAGGCGAAGCGCCATCGAATTGATTGTGAAGTCGCGGCGGAACAGGTCCTCGTTCAGATCCTTGCCGAAGGCAACCTCCGGTTTGCGGCTGCCGGCTTCATACTGATCGGTCCGATAGGTCGTGATCTCGATAGTGTCTTTCCCAAATCGAGCACCGATTGTGCCAAAAGCGCGGCCGATATCCCAGTGGGCGTCCGCGATTGGTTTCACGAGTGCGAGGATTTCGTCTGGGGTAGCCGAGGTGGTGAAATCCAGGTCTGGAGCGGTTCGTCCTAGGAAGGCATCGCGGACCGGACCACCAACCAGGGACAGCTCAAAACCGGCATCCGCAAAAACCGAACCGAGTTTGCCAAAGAGCGCATTGATGGTTGACGCCTCAAGGTTTTTGATGGCTTCGGCTACGCTCTGCATGGGTTCTAGTGTTTCACAGGTTTAGGGTTGATTCATGAACCAAAATCCAGCTCGTAAGCGACTGGCGCGAGTCAAGGAGACTTCCGCCGGTGGTTTCGTGTTGGCAGCCGATGGTTCCCCGAAGGTTGCGCTGATTGGTCGACTCACTCGCAGCAAGCGTTTGGAGTGGTGTGTGCCAAAGGGTCACCCCGAAGGTGATGAGACTTTGGTGCAGGCAGCAGAGCGCGAAGTTTGCGAAGAAACCGGCATTGAGGCTCAGGTAATTCAGGAGCTCGGCTTCATCGACTATGAGTTTTATACCCCGGACAAACTGATCGCCAAGACCGTTCACCACTTCCTGCTAAAGCAAACCGGCGGCGAACTTAGCGTGGCCGGCGATCCAAACCAGGAAGCGGTTGAAGCTCGCTGGTTTAACCTCGACGAATTGCACACCGTCCTAGCCCACGAAAACGAGCGACGCATGGCTCAGGGCGTCATCGAATGGTACGAGCGCACCAAATGAAATTTGTTTCCAAGCTTCTGATTGCTCTGCTTGTGCTGATTACCGCAGGCAGCGCTTCCGCGAGCGCGGCCGGTGGCTACGACGTAAAGATCATCAAGGGTTCGCACATCAACCTGGTTTCCAAGGCGTCGCGTGTCCCTGTTTTGATTCAGAACAACTACGACACCGAAGTGCGCGTGCTGATTCACATGAGCACTTCCAACCTTCGCGTGCGCCTACCGGAAACCACCTCGGTTGTGATTCCACCAAACAGCACGGTAAACGCAACCGTTCCAGTTCAGGCCGTGGCCAATGGCGATGTTGACCTATACGTTTGGCTTTCGAGTTTCTCGGGCGAGCGACTTGGTGACACCAAAACCATCAGCATGACCGTGATCGGTGATGCCGAAATGATTGCTCTCGGATCAATGGGTGTACTCGTAGTTTTGCTCTTGGTAGCCGGAACCGTTCGCATGATTCGCCGACGAAAGCAGAGCGCGTGAGTGTGGCCAGGGCTTCGCTCTGGATGGCGAGCGGTACCGTGGTTTCGCGCATTCTCGGCCTGGTTCGCACTGTCATGTTAGCCGCGGCAATTGGTATTACCAACAACGAGGCCGATGCCTTTGGGGTAGCGAACCAGCTGCCGAACAACGTTTACGCGATTATCGTCGGTGGTCTCTTGAACGCCGTCCTGGTTCCACAGATTGTTCGTGCGAAGGTGCGCAAGGACGGCGGCAAGGGCTACATCGACGGTCTACTCACCGTGATCATCACCGTGTTCGCACTGATCACGATTCTTGCTACCCTGGCCGCTCCGCTTCTGGTTCGCCTCTACACCAGCGGTTGGGACAACGACACTCTGGCACTGGCCACGGCATTCGCATACTGGTGTCTGCCTCAGCTGTTCTTCTACGGTTTGTATTCGATCCTCGGCGAGGTGCTGAACGCCAGGAGTTCGTTTGGGCCGTTCATGTGGGCACCGGTTTTAAACAACCTGGTTGCCATTGCGGGTCTCGTTATTTTCATGGGTCTATACGGACCGGTAGGTTCGCACCACATTTGGAACGAGTCGTCAATCACCCTCCTGGCCGGATCGGCTACCCTTGGCGTTGCCTCACAGGCGCTGATCCTTTTCTTCTTCTGGAAACGCATCGGTCTAAAGTTCAGTTTCAACTTCAAACTAAAAGGCCTCGGACTTCGTCCAGCGCTGAAGGCAGCCAGCTGGACGCTCGCGATGTTGGTAATCACCCAGATCGGTGGCCTGATTCAGACCAACCTGACCTCGAGCACCCTAGCCGCCAGAACCGCAACGACCGGAAGTGCCCTGACCGGCATCGCATCGGTCGCCGTGGCTGGAACCGCTTGGTTAATCTTCATGATTCCTCACTCGGTTGGCACCGTTTCGATTGCGACTGCATATTTCACCCGTATGAGCGAACACGCTCACGCCAAGAACTTCGACGCACTGAAGACCGATGTGGTCAAGGCGCTACGTTCGATTCTGGCGCTCAGCGCCATCGCGACCACCGTCATGATCGTCCTCAGTTTCCCAATCGGTGCCGTCTTCGCATCCAGTTACGAGTCGACCAAGGCCCTTGGTCTGGTTTTGGCAGCGATGATGCTTGGGCTCATCCCGTTCAGTGTGAACTTCATGTTGCAGCGAGTGTTCTACGCGCTTGAGGACACCAAGAGCCCGTTTGTTTTCACAACCATCCAAATTGTGGTGTTTGTAATTAGCGCCTATGTTTGCGCAGGCCTAGTTCCTGCCATGGGTTTGGTTGCTGCGATATCGCTAGCGATGTCGATCAGCTTTGCAATTCAAGCTCTATTCGCATACTTCATGCTGGTTCGCCGAATCGGAAAGTTCACCGGCGGACGCCTGTTCGACTACGCATTGCAGGTGATTTTCGCGGCAGTGCTCGCTGGCGTGGCCGGTGCCGCAATCCTTTGGTCAATCGGTGGCATCGAGCCATATAGCTTCGCACTATCCGGGACAGTAAACGCCCTCATTTCCTGCGTCGCGGTTGGCGGCGTCGCCATCCTGGTTTATGTATTCGTTCTTTGGCTGATGCGCAACGACGAGATTCGTTCGGCGCTGTCGGCAGTGAAGGGAATACTGCGCCGATAAACTTGGGTTAATCCCAATGCATCCCCTAGGAGAATCGTGCGCGAAGTAATCATCGTTGGATCTGGCCCTGCCGGCTACACAGCCGCCATCTACACCGCCAGAGCAGGCCTCAAGCCGCTACTGATCGCGTCCTCGGTTGAGCCAGGTGGCGAACTAATGAAGACCACCGAAATTGAAAACTTCCCAGGCTTTCCAAACGGCCTAATGGGTCCAGACCTAATGGCCAACATGCAGGAGCAGGCCGAGCGCTTTGGCACCGAGGTGCTATTCGACGACGTAACCGATGTTGAGCTGGAAGGCGCGGTCAAGGTTGTAAAGACCGGAAGCGGCGAAACCTACGAGGCTCGCGCAGTGATTCTTGCCACCGGTGCCGCCTACCGCGAACTTGGCTTGCCACGCGAAAAGGAGCTATCCGGTCACGGAGTTTCCTGGTGTGCAACTTGCGACGGATTCTTCTTCCGCGAAAAGACCATCGCCGTCGTCGGTGGTGGAGACTCGGCAATGGAAGAGGCTTCGTTCCTCACCCGCTTCGCCGACAAGGTCTACCTGATTCACCGCCGCGACTCGTTCCGCGCATCGAAGACCATGGTTGACCGCGTACTCGAGAACCCAAAGATCGAGGTTGTCTACAACTCGGCAGTTGCCGAGATCAAGGGCGCCGAGAAGGTTGAGGGTCTAGTACTCGAAAACACCGTGGACGGCTCGAAGAGCGACCTCGAAGTTACCGGCCTATTCATCGCAATCGGTTCCGACCCACGTGTGGGTCTGGTTCAGGGCAAGCTAGAGCTATCCGACGACCACTTCATCAAGGTTGAAGGCCGTTCCTCGAAAACCAGTATCCCGGGCGTATTTGCCTGTGGTGATGTGATCGACCCAACCTACCGTCAGGCAATCACCGCAGCCGGCTCCGGCTGTGTTGCCGCGCTAGACGCCGAACACTACCTAAACGACTAAGTTTCACGTAAAACAAGGAGTAACCATGTCAAAGAATGCAACCGCCGCCAGCTTCGAAGCCGACGTAATCAACAACGACAAGCTCGTCCTCGTTGATTTCTGGGCTGAATGGTGCGGACCGTGCCGCATGGTTAGCCCAATCCTGGACGAAATCGGCACCGAATACGCCGACAAAATCGAGATCGTCAAGGTAAACGTGGACGAAGAGCCACACCTAGCAGCCGAATACAAGATCACCGGCATCCCTGCCATGAAGGTGTTCCAGAACGGCAAGATCGTTCGCGAGATGGTTGGCGCCAAGCCAAAGCACGCGTTGCTCGAAGATCTCGAGGGCTTGATTTAGTTAGCCTTCAGGCGTGATGCGCCTGTAAAGTTGGTCTTTATGACTAACAATTCGGGTAACAATCTAGATCCGTGGCTAGATACTTACGCCGAGCGCGCCCACACGCTCTCGGTTTCCGAAGTACGAGCGTTATTCGCGGTAGTTAGCCGACCAGAAGTTGTATCCCTAGCCGGAGGCATGCCTTATGTGGCAGCCCTGCCTAAGGACGTCTTGGAAAAGTCATACAACAGCCTGATGACCAAGAAGGGCGACCTTGCCATTCAGTATGGTGGCGGTCAGGGAGATGAGACCCTGCGCGACCAGATCCGCGAGCTAATGGCTCTCGAGGGTATTCGTTCCTCGGTCGAAGATTTGGTCATCACAACCGGATCCCAGCACGGTCTTGAACTTTTGAGTGGAATTTTCCTCAACGAGGGCGATGTGGTTTTGGCAGAAGGCCCGAGCTACGTAGGTGCGCTCGGAATTTTCCGCCACTACCAGGCACACGTGGAACATGTTTACACCGACGAGGACGGCATGAGCCCGGAAGCGTTGGAAGAATCGATTCTTCGTCTGAAGGAAGCCGGCCGAACCATCAAGTTCCTTTACCTGGTTCCGAACTTTGCGAACCCTTCTGGCGTGACGTTGGCCGCCGAACGTCGTCCGAAGATTCTTGAAATCTGCCGCAAGCACCACATTTTGGTGCTGGAAGACAATCCTTACGGTCTTTTGTACTTCAACCAGCCGGTTCCAGACGCTCTGCGCTCGATGGACGAAGAGGGAGTCATCTACCTGGGCTCGTTCTCGAAGATTTTGGCTCCAGGTTTCCGTGTCGGCTACGTTTTGGCGCCACCGGCGGTGCGCGACAAGCTGGTTTTGGCCAATGAATCAGCGATTTTATGTCCTAGTTCGTTCTCGCAGATGATGATCAGCGAATACTTGGCAAACAGCGACTGGCAGGGTCAGATCAACACTTTCCGCGGTGTTTACCGTGAACGCAAGGACGCCGCACTGAACGCGATGAAGGAATTCCTGCCGAATTTGCACACCACCAAGCCGGATGGCGGCTTCTACCTGTGGGTCGATTTGCCAGATGGCGTTGATTCCAAGGCGATGCTTCCGCTTGCAGTGAAGGAATTGGTTGCCTACACCCCTGGCACCGCGTTCTACGGCGACGGAACTGGCCACAACAAGCTTCGAATTTGCTACTCTTACCCGACTCCCGAGCGTATTCGTCTCGGAATCCAGCGTTTGGCCACGGTTATCAACCTGCAAACCGATCTTCTAAGCACCTTTAACGCGAAGGGATAGTCGAAATGATTCCAAAACCAAAGCAAAACGGTAAATTGCGCATTCTGGTTCTGGCAGGAGGCATTTCGCATGAGCGTGATATCTCGCTAAAATCCGGTCGTCGCGTTGCCGATGCTCTGACCGAGCAGGGTGCCAGCGTAATCATCCGCGAACCAGATTCGTCACTGCTTTCGAACATCAAAAAAGACAAGCCGGATGTAATTTGGCCGGTTTTGCACGGTGCTACCGGTGAGGACGGCGCTCTTCGCGACATTTTGGCTCTCACCGGCGTTCCATTCGTTGGTGCCAAGGCTAGTTCTGCTCGTTTGGCCTGGGACAAGGCAATTGCCAAGGTTTTGGTTGAAAAGTCCGGCATTCAGACCCCGAATTCGGTTACTTTGCCGAAGGATTCGTTCCGCGAACTAGACGCCGATGGTGTTTTGAAGGCGATTTCGTCGTCCTTGGCGTTCCCGGTCGTCGTGAAACCTGCTCGTTCGGGTTCGGCACAGGGTGTGACCATCGTTCGTAAGGCTGAGCAACTATCTAGAGCGATGATCGACGCCTACGTTTACTGCGACGTTGCGATTATCGAGAAGTTTGTTGAGGGCACCGAGCTTGCGATCAGTGTGATTGACCTAGGAGCCGGCCCGATTGCACTTCCAGCGGTTGAAATTGAAGCTCTGGACGGAAACTTTGGCTATCAGGAGCGCTACACCCCTGGCGAAACCAACTACTACGTGCCGGCTCGCCTAACCAAGGCAGTCGCCGAGCGTGCTGCCAAGGTTGCGATTCAGGCTCATGAGTCGCTTGGCATGCGTCATCTTTCGAGAATTGACCTAATCATCGACAAAAAGGGAACCCCTTGGTTCCTTGAAGCCAATGTTTGCCCTGGTATGACCGAGACTTCTCTTCTTCCTCAGGCAGTTGTAGCTGCTGGGCATTCGCTTGGCGAGGTTTATTACTCGCTGGCCGAAGCTGCGCTTCGTGGACGCGGTTAGAAACTAGACTTTCGGTCTAATATTCGGCGTCTACGCCAATTTCCTTGACGATTCGCTTTAGGTCGTCGATGCTGCCGAACTCAATCGCCAA
>JBEBAN010000029.1:0-14202 GCA_041158865.1 Actinomycetota bacterium | reverse complement strand
GAGGATCTGGATTTCAAGTCAGAGGTTTCGGCTGTAAAGGAAACCGTTACGTTGGCTACCGCAGCACCTGTGGTCGAGTATTTGGCTGACGGCGAGAAGGCTCCGTACGATTCGGAAGCAACCTAAGAAAGCTTTAGGCGTTTGCCCTTTAGGTCGAGTTTTGACTCGGCCATTTTTTGTGCCAAATTCTTGATGGCCACCGCGCTGGCATCGTTCGGATGGCTAATTACCACTGGGGTTCCAGCGTCTGAAGATTCACGAAGACTTACCGAGATTGGCACCTGACCGAGTAGCTCGGTTTTGAAGTGATCGGCCACGGTCTGACCGCCGCCGCTTCCGAATATCTCCAGACGCGATCCATCCGCGTTCTCAAGCCAGCTCATGTTTTCGATTACACCGAATACCTCTTGGCCCGTTTGGATGCCTAGAGCGCCAGAACGCAAAGCTACTTCCGAGGCGGCTGCCTGTGGAGTGGTGATGACCAGCGACTTCGCGGTTGGGAGTAGTTGGCCGAGGCTGATGGCTATGTCGCCGGTGCCTGGAGGCATGTCGATCAACAGGAAGTCTAGGTCTCCCCAGAACACGTCTTTCAGGAACTGCTCGACGGTTCGGTGGAGCATCGGGCCACGCCAGGCAACAGCCTGTGACCCGTCGACGAACATGCCAATCGAGATAACCTTCACACCGAACGCGACCGGCGGCAGAATCATTTCATCAAGTTGGGTTGGTTTGTCGGTGATGCCGAGCTGGCCTGGTATCGAGTAGCCGAAGATGTCGGCGTCTATGAGGCCAACCGAGTGTCCGGCTTCGGCCAGAGCAACAGCAAGGTTCGCGGTCAGGCTTGATTTACCAACGCCACCTTTGCCTGAGCCAACCAGGAAAATTCTGGTGAGCGAGTTTTCGTCAAACGGGTTGGTGCGGGCGGGTTTGCCGGCACGAAGTTTTTCCTTCAGTGCGGTTCTTTCATCCTGGTTCATCGAGGAAAGCGTAACCTCAAGACCTAGGCTGTTCACGGCATCCTGTGCCGCAGCCTGAATCTGCTTTGCGGCAGGGCAGGTAGGGATGGTGAGTTTGATTTCAACCGCGGTTTCGGAGATTTCACCCACCATGCCGAGTTCGGTGATTGGCTTACGAAGTTCTGGATCGATGACGCGTGAGAGAGCCGAAAGAACGCTTTCGCGTGAAGTCATTTGCTCTTCTTGGTTGGCTTGGTGTCTTTGAGCTCCTCAACCAGTTCGCGCATCAGGTCGCGAAGTTCATCTTTGACGAACTCCTTGGTTGCCATTTCCTCCATCGCTAGACGAAGGGCAACCACCTCGCGAGCAAGGTACTCGGTGTCGGCAAGGTTACGCTCGGCACGCTGACGGTCCTGCTCGAACTTCACGCGGTCGCGGTCGTCCTGTCGGTTCTGAGCCAGAAGGATGAGCGGGGCAGCGTAAGAGGCCTGCATCGAAAGAATTAGGGTGAGCAGGGTGAAGTTGGTAAGGCGTGGGTCAAACTGCCAGCCGACCGGCGCGAAAGTATTCCAGGCCAGCCAAACGAAACAGAAGATGGTCATTCCGATCAGGAATGCACCGGTTCCCATGGCGCGGGCGAAAGCCTCCGACGCGCGACCGAACTGCTCCTGGTCGATTGATAGACGAGGAACGAATGAGCGACGGGTGCCGATAGGCGCGTCTAGGCGGTCTTTGCCCTTGGCCATCATGCACCTGCCTTTTCGTCTTCGTTTCGCCAGTCTTCTGGAAGTAGGTGGTCGAGCACGTCGTCCACGGTGACCACACCGAGTAGTCGCTGTTCGTCATCGACAACAGGAAGAGCAACCAGGTTGTAGTTAGCAAAGGTTCGGTGAATCACCGAAATGTGAGTGTCTGCCTTGATTGGCTCGAGCTCGGTGTCGAGCAGAGCACCCAAGCGCTCGTGAGGTGGGTAGCGAAGCATGCGCTGGAAGTGAACCACGCCGAGGTAACGCCCGGTCGCTGGCTCGTAAGGTGGCAGGGTGACGAACACTGAGGCTGCGAGCACCGGAGAAACTTCCTTGCGACGAATCAGTGCCATGGCCTCTGCGACGGTTGCATCGGCAGCGCAGATGATCGGCTCGGTGGTCATCAAACCACCGGCAGTGTACTCGTCGTACTCCATCAGCTTTCGAATGTCGTCTGCTTCTTCTTCGTCCATGAGTTCGAAGATCGCCTCGGAACGCTCCTTCGGCAGGTTCGCCATAAGGTCGGCCGCGTCGTCTGGCTCCATGAGATCCAGAACCTCTGCGGCACGCTCGTCGTCGAGCTCTTCAATGATGTCGATCTGCTCTTCTTCTGGAAGCTCTTCTAGAACATCCGCAAGACGTTCGTCGTCGAGTTCCTCGGCAACCTCAACCATTCGCTCGTCAGGAAGATCCATCAGTGCGGAAGCGAGGTCGGCAGGGCGCATTTCGGAGTAGGTCGCAATCAGAGCCTGAGCGCTGTGGCCTTCATCGTTCGGGTCGCCCTCGATGATCTGGTCCCAGCCGGCAAACATTGTGGCACCACGTGAGAACGGCGAAGCGGAAGTCTTTGGGCGGCGCAAGAACAGCTCGGAAACTAGCCACTCGCTGGCCTTACCAGCTTCGATGCTTAGGTCCTCGATGTTGGCAACGCCGCTGCCGTCTTTGAGGATGACTCTGCGTCCTAGAATCTCGGCAATTACGCGCACCTCACGGCCGCGCTGAGTGAAACGGCGAAGGTCAATTAGGCCTGTGGTGATTACCTGGCCTGGCACGATCGAGGTCACTCGAGAGATGGGAACGAAGACGCGACGACGGCCGGTCATTTCGATCAAAATGCCGGTTGCCTTCGGGGCTCCAGTCTTGCGGTAAGCGACCAAGACGTCGATGACCTTACCCACACGGTCGCCCGCTGGGTCAAAGACACCGCAACCCGCAAGTCGGGCTACATAAACTCTGGTTACACTCACCTAATCAACCTTAGACGAGGCACGTAAGCCATGCCAGAATAGGTATCTAAACAAGAGGTGAACCAATTGGCAAAACGAACCGTAGAAACCCCTGGTGGCGAGATCATCGCCAAGTTTGAAAACTACGAAGACGCCGTCGCACACGTTGAGAAATTGCTCAGCGGAAACTTCCCAGTGCGCCAGATCGCCATTGTTGGTCGCGGCATTCGTACCGTCGAGCGCACCCGTGGCCGCATCACCTACGCACGTCTAGCTCTTAACGGTGCCATTCAGGGTGCAATCGTAGGTGCAGTGATTGAATACTTCACCACCACTTCGGTAAACCCAAACGGCTACGTCTCGAACATGATTGTGTGTGCGGGAATCGCTATGACCTTCAACATCGTTCGTATGTCAATGTCGCGCAACAAGCGCACCTTCACCGCAACATCGCAGCTAATGGCTGATACCTACGAGATTCAGATCCCGCGCGATCTGAAGGCAGCTGCCGATGACGCACTGGCCAAGGCGGCCGAACTAGCGAAGCCGAAGAAGCCTAGCGAGAACTAGCGATCCACGCCTCAACGTCGTCTGGGTGGCGCGGCAATGCAGCGGTTAGATTTTCAACTCCGGTTGCGGTGACCAGCACGTCGTCCTCGATGCGAGCACCAATTCCTCGGAACTCTTCTGGAACCAGAAGATCATCCGGCTGGAAGTAGAGACCCGGCTCTATTGTGAAGATCATGCCCTCGCGCAGGATTCCCTCGCGATACATTTCCCTGCGGGCCTGGTCGCAGTCGTGAACGTCCATGCCTAAGTGGTGGCTGGTTCCGTGGACCATCCAGCGGCGGTGTAGCTGACGGTCTCCGGCTAGCGCTTCTTCGAGGCTAATGTCGATGAATCCCCACTCGATCATCTTGGTAGCGATGACTCGCATGGCAGCTGCGTGCAGTTCGCTGAACTTGACGCCAGGCTTGGCGATGGCGAAGGCTGCGTCTGCGGCTTCAAGTACCGCTTCGTAAATCTTGCGTTGGGTTGGGTTGAATTGACCAGACACAGGAATGGTTCTGGTGACATCCGCGGTGTAGAGCGACTCGAGTTCAACACCGGCGTCCAGCAAGAGTAGGTCTCCCTGCTTTACCGGGCCATCGTTCTGGATCCAGTGCAGAATGCAGGCGTGAGCACCAGATGCAGCGATGGTCTCGTAGCCGAGGTCGTTTCCGTCCATGCGAGCACGGGCAAAGAACGCCGACTCGACCACGCGCTCACCGCGGTCGTGTGCCATGGCCCAAGGTAGGGCTCGAAGAACATCGTTGAACCCCTCGACGCTGGCTGCAACCGCGCCTCGCATCTGTTCGATTTCGTAGGCATCTTTGACTAGACGTAGTTCGTCCACGAACTGCTTCAGCTCTGGATGCTCGATGCGAATTACAAGATCGTCTGGCAGGTTCGAAAGCAGGTCATCGAGCTCTGCAAGGTCTAAGGTTTCGATATCCAATAGGGCTTGAACGGCTTCCAAGCCAGGACGAGGGCCAACCCAGAATTCACCAATCATGTTGTTGTTGAAGAACTCTTCCGTCTCGCGGCCGGCGGTTGGGCGGAAGTACAGCGTGCTCTGGTGTGCGTGAGCACGGGTATCGATTACTAGTACGGAATCAGGCACAGCTTTAGCGCCCCAGCCAGTCAGGTGGCTGAATGCGGTGTGAGCGCGGTAGCGGTATTCGGTGTCGTTGGATCGAACCTTGGTGCCGCCAGCCTCAATCACGATTAGCTTGCCAGGGAAGGCATCTGCAACAGCCTTGCGTCGAGCGGCCGCGTAAGGGGCAACCTCGGCTTTGGCAGGTAGGGACTTGTTTTCTGGTGCCCAACTTCCAGAAATAAACTTCATGAATTCTGGGCTATTAGGGCTGGTAGTACGGCCGCTTTTTTGAGGCTGCTTTGCTTCGGTCATGCTCTCCATAATGCCACTAAATTGGTGGACCCATGGGCTAACCTGAAGGGGTCAGAGAGGCGCCTTCATGAAAATCGATTTGCACTGTCACAGTACTCATTCAGACGGCAAGGAAACCCTCTCCGAAATCTTCCAATATGCCTCCGAAGCCGGCCTAGATGTCCTGGCGATTACCGACCACGACACCGTTGCCGGTTGGCCTGAAGCTCGTGAGCTCGCGACGAAGCACGGCATAACCTTTGTACCTGGCATCGAAATCACCACTAAGCACCACGATGTTTCGACGCACCTACTCGCGTATCTGCCAAACCCTGACTACAGCCCATTGATTGAACGTCTGGCGGAAGTTCGCGACAGCCGCTCCACTCGCATCGAACGCTTCGTTGAAAACCTCTCTCCAGATTTCGCAGGAATCTCAATGGACGCAGTGCGCGCGACAATGACCGATGACGGAAAGTCGCCAGGTCGGCCACACATCGCCGATGCACTGGTGAACCTTGGCTTCTTCAAGGATCGCGGCGAAGCCTTCGCAGGCCCTCTTCGTAAGAGTGGAAAGTATTACGTAGCGAGTGAAGGCATTCACACTGTAGAAGCCATCAAACTGGTTCGTGCAGCAGAGGGAGTGCCGATTATGGCCCACCCTCTAAGCCGAAGCACGGGTAATGAACCGTTCGTTCCACATCCAAAGCTGCGGGAAAACTTCCAAGAATTAATTGAAGCCGGAATCGGTGGCTTCGAGGTGGATCACCGCGAGGTGAAGGAAATTCAGCGTGAATGGCTGGTTGCACTCGCGGAAGAGTTTGACCTAATCATGACTGGGTCATCGGATTACCACGGCATGACTGGCAAGCCAAATCGTTTGGGTGAAAGAAACACCAGTTTGGAGATGCTGAAACGAATTGAGGCTGAAGGCTCAGGTTCCGCTATTCAGTGGGCTTAGCCTTACGGGTACGGTTGCGCTCACGCTTTGGTCGATCGGCATGTGGTCTTGGCTCGTGACGGTTACCCTCACGGCTGCCACCCTCGCGCTTACGCTCAGGACGACGTTCACGCTTCTCACCCTTGTTCGCATCAGGCTTAGGCGATGCCGCCTTGATGCGTCCCTTGGTTCCGGCAGGAATGCCAAGGTCGGTAAAGAGGTGAGCCGAGCTCGAATAGGTTTCGATAGGTTCTGGAACACCAAGCTCAAGAGCCTGGTTGATGTTAGACCAACGAGTTAGGTCTTCCCAGTCAACGAAAGTCACGGCAACACCGGTGCGACCAGCGCGTCCGGTGCGTCCGGTGCGGTGTAGGTAGTTCTTCTCGTCTTCAGGGACGGTGTAGTTGATCACGTGAGTCACATCATCGACGTCGATGCCTCGAGCGGCAACCTCTGTGGCAACCAAGATCTCTTTACGACCGGCACGGAATGCGGCCATAGAGCGCTCGCGGGCTTCTTGCGACATGTCGCCGTGAAGGGCTGCAGCGTTGAAGCCGCGGTCGATTAGTTCCTCGGCAACCTTGCTAGCCTGACGCTTGGTCTTGCAGAAGATTACGGTCTTACCACGACCCTCGGCTTGAAGGATGCGCCCTACGACTTCGTCCTTGTCTAGCGAGTGAGCACGGTAGATGAACTGCTTGATGTCAGCTTTGGTGTGTCCCTCGTCTGGGTCGTTCACGCGGATGTGCATTGGGCGGTTCTGGTACTTGCGAGCCAGCGACAGAATGCTACTTGGCATGGTTGCCGAGAACAGTAGGGTCTGGCGAGATGCAGGGGTCAGGGTGAACAGGCGTTCCATGTCTGGCAGGAAGCCGAGGTCCAGCATTTCGTCTGCTTCATCTAGAACCATGAACGAGATGTCGCCGAGGTTTAGCTTCTTTTGCTTGGCTAGGTCGATAAGGCGTCCTGGTGTGCCAACCACAATTTGGGCACCTGCTTCGATTTCAGCGATCTGACCTTCGTATGACTTACCACCGTAGATGGCTACCACTTGGGTGTCGCGGTTCGAGGTAGCTAGGACCAGGTCCTCAGCAACCTGAACGCAAAGTTCACGAGTTGGAACCACAACCAAAGCCTTGGCGCCCTTCGATGGGTTCTTTCCGAGGCTCTGAATAAGTGGAAGGCCGAAGCCGAAAGTCTTACCGGTACCGGTCTTGGCCTGGCCGATGATGTCCTGGCCGGTCAGTGCAACAGGGATTGCCTGTTCCTGAATTGGGAATGGCTCTGTGATTCCCTTTTTTGAGAGCGCTTCGACGATGTCATCGTCGATGCCGAGATCGGCAAATGTCAAAAGTAACTCCTAGTTGTTCCCCCTAGTCTACTTTTAGTTATTCTTGAAAGCATGTTTGAGTGGTTCAAGCGCATTGGCGCTAAGGCGAAGAATTTCGTTCTTCCGGAGCGTGAAGAGCGTCGCACTCGCAATACCGAAGCCATCAACCTGGCCCCATACACTCCGGAGCCGAAGGTCTTTCTAGGTCAGTTGGCTTACCTGGAACTCAGCCAGTTTGAGATTCTCACCAACGAGTTGAAGTTCTCGCCGACCACCGCGGAGAAGGCTGGCCTTTCCGAAGCCGCCGCAAAGTCGTTCCAGAAGTACCGCTCGGTTGCCAAGCTTTTGCAGTCGGCCGGCATTGACGCCACCGACGCCATGGATCCGTTCACCGAACGCATCGAGACCTTCCACTCGCGCACCAATGGCATCGACTGGTACGAGACTGTCGTCAAGGTTTATCTGGTTGGCGGTTTGTTAGAAGATTTCTACAAGCGCCTAGCCGTTGGTCTTCCTGATGAGCTTCGTGAAGAGGTTGAGCGATCGCTCAAGGACGCAACCTTTGAAAAGTTTGCTAAGTCGGTTCTGATTGAGGCCATGCAGAACAATCCTCAGCTTGCTTCGCGCCTAGCGCTGTGGGGTCGCAGACTCATGGGTGATGTTTTGCTTGAACTGCGTGCCGCGTTTGATAACCGCAAGTTGGCCGGTGTTGCGAAGTCAAAGAAACTTACGCTTGATGCCGAGCGCGCAGTGAACCTCGAGGCTTATGCCAAGTTGGAGCCACTAATCAGCGAACTTATCGGTGCGCACAGCATGCGCATGGATGCGATTGGTCTAGCCGCGTAGAGCTTTTTCACGAGCGTGAACTCGTGCAGCAGCGACTCGGCCCGAAACGATAATCATCACCAGTGGCATAAGTACCATGCAGATCACCCAGATGTAACCTTCGGTGTACTTGAAGCCAAGCCAGGTAAGTGCCGTCCAAAGAACCGCTCCGGTGGCCAAAGCGACGCTCGGGGCTAGTAGTGCTCCGTATTCTTCACTTCTGGCATGAATGTATGGTGCCACCAAGCCGAGAATGGCTGCGTACAAAACGATGACTGCGAATTCCATTAGGCGATGAACCCTACTCTGCGGGCTTCCTCTGCGCCAACCTCGATGTAACCGAGCGCGTCGAGCGGAACTAGGAAAAGCTTGCCCTTGTTGTCGACCAGCTTGATTACCTTGGCGCCGGCGTCCATGGCGTTAGCCACGATCTGCTCAACTTCCTGTGGGCTCTGTTCTGATTCGAAAACGATTTCGCGTGGAACGTTGCGAAGACCAATTTTGATTTCCAAGGTGCACCTTTTCTCTTACCTCAATAGATTACGACAGGCAACTGACAGTAGCGGCAAAATGTCGGGGATGCTCGGTAGTCTGCTCGTAATGGTTGACGCATTCTTTAGAAATCACGGGCTCGAAGCTCGTCTCGATTCGCTTACTCTAACCGCCTCTCAAGAAGCTGTGGTGTCGGCGTCGCTAGCCAAAAACGTGCTCGTCTACGGCGCCCCTGGCGTTGGTAAGACCACCGCACTAAAGGCTTCGGTGTTGGCGAACCTGCACGCCGGATTGGCGCCAGACGAACTTCTTGTTTTGGCTGCCAACCGCAGTGCGGCAACCAGTCTTCGCGACGAACTCGCTCTCGAATTTCAGGGGGCAACCCCAGGTCCGCTCGCCAGAACTCTAGCTTCGTTTGCATTCAATATTCTGCGCGAGTTTTCACTTCACCGCGGATTCAAGGCGCCGGAACTAATCACCGGTAGCGAGCAGGATCAAATCATCTCCGAGCTGCTCGAAGAATTCCTAAAGTCGCCTCTGCCAGAGGATTGGCCAAAGCACCTAAAGCACCAGGTGATGGAGTTGCGCGGTTTTAGAGCCGAACTACGTGACCTAATTACTGTGGCTCTCGAGCACGAGCTCGAGCCAGCCGATCTGATTCGATTGGGTCGTGAAAACGATCGCTTGGAATGGGTCGTCATGGCACGTTTCTATGAGCAGTACGTTGAACGCTTGCGTCAGCCGGAGAACGATAACCGTCACGACCCATCAACCCTTCTCACCTATGTCAATAAACTCCTCGGTGAGGAAACCTGGCCACCGGTTGCCAGTGCACTAAAGCTGATTGTGGTTGATGATGCTCAGGAACTAACACCAGCCGCCAAGGCGCTTCTGGCAACTCTCACATCCCGAGGCGCACGCCTAATCCTGATCGGTGATCCGGATGCCACAACCATGGGTTTCCGTGCCGCCGACCCAATGTCGATGAACAACCTGATTCAGACAATTAGCAACGGCGACTTCCAACGCATCGATCTCACCGAAGATGCCGGCACTCGCCACCCAGACCTAACGGCTGTGCTTGCCAAGACTGCTGGTCGAATTAGCACGGCACTCGGTGGAACTCACCGTTCGGCCTTGAATGTGCAGAGGCCTGAAAAGGTAACCAACATTGAGGTTCAGGTATTCGACCAGCCAACTTCCGAGTTGGCTTGGCTTTCAAATCGTCTGCGCCAGCTGCACCTGCTACAGGGAATTCCTTGGAGTCAGATTGCTGTGGTCGCGAGATCCCGCGGTGTTCTGGAAGGCTTGGCCACCACGCTTTCTGCAAACTCGGTTCCAACTCGCATCGAGGGTAGCCAGGCTGCCTTCAAGGATGAGTTCGCCTCCGGTCACCTGCTTCGCTTGGCGCAGTACTGCATCGATACTCCCGAGCTCACTCGTGAAGTTTGTCTGGAGCTTCTTCGCAACCCATTCAGCGGGCTAGATTCGCTCTTGGTTCGTCGCCTTCGTCGTCGTCTGCGTCAGGTCGAATTAAACAATGGCCTTGCTCGCACCAGCGACGAACTGCTAATCGAGCTGTTCGAGAAGCACGAAGATGTAGCCAAGGAAATCTTCGGTGAAGAGGGCAAGCGCGTTCGCCGCTTTTTGAAGGTTTTGGATCGAGCCAAGCAGCAGGCGACTGAAACCGAAACCACCGCCTATGAACTTCTCTGGACTCTTTGGGCGTCTTCGGTGCCCGAGAAGGAGTGGTCCAAGAACGCGAACGCGATCAGTGAGGTTGCCATGCAGGCGGGCCGAAACCTAGATGCGATTACCGGTCTCTTCTCGGCAGCAAATCGCTACGCCGAACGCCACCCGGACGCCGGACCAACCGGCTTCATCCTGGAGCAGCTAAACCAGGATGTACCTCAAGACACCTTGGCCGTGAGCGCTCGCGATGTCGAGAAGGTAACTCTCACGACTAGTGCTGGCTTGATCGGAAAGCGCTTCAAGGTTGTTGCTCTGCCCGAACTAATCGAGGGTGTCTGGCCAAACCTCAAGCCACGTTCCTCGCTACTCGGTGCGATGGCGCTCGATGCCAGCCTCAGCGGTATCGATACGCCAACGAAGCAGACCGAACTGGATGACGAACTCCGCATGCTACACAAGGCCGTAGGTGCCGCTAGCGAGCGCCTATTGGTCAGTGCGGTCGATGGCGAAGAAACTCAGTACTCGCAGTTCTTCCGTTTGATCACCGATGAAATTCCGGCAGGGGTCACCTTCAACGAACCGCACTACACTTTGCGTGGAATGGTTGGAAAGCTTCGCAGAACGCTTGTTACTACAACTAACGAAACCGAACGCCTCGAGGCCGCCTATGGCCTCGGTCGTCTGGCAATCGAATCTGTCCCTGGAGCCGATCCGTCGCAGTGGGCTGGAATCCTGCGATTCGATACTCCGGAAGCATTGGTTCCACTAAGCGATGAAGAATCAGGCAAGGTTTGGGTCTTCCCATCTCAGCTGGATAGCTTCATCAAGTGCCCGTTGCACTGGTTCATGCAGGCTCACGGTGGCACCGACAAGTCTTTCGAGGCCAACTTCGGAACCCTGCTTCACAAGGTTCTCGAAGAGACCAAGTCTTCCGATTACAACACCCTCTGGAATCAGGTTCGTTCCAAGTGGCACACCCTGGAGTTTGAAGCTTCATGGGTTGAGAAGCAAGAAATTCGCAAGGCTCAGAAGATGGTTCGCAATCTCTCTGCGTACCTTGAAGAACGCGAATCAGATGGTTACCAGTTGGTTGGCGTTGAAGTTCCGCTCGATGTTGAGATTGGTTCGGCCAGAGTTGTGGGCCGCGTTGACCGCATCGAGAAGGACCCTGAAGGCAAGTTGGTCATCGTAGACCTAAAGACCGGTAAGACCGCACCAAAGGCTGAAGAGAATGCCCAGCTTGGCCTCTATCAGCTTGCCTATCTGAACAAGGGTTTCGAATCGGAAATCGTTGAAGAAGCCGAATTGGCTGGGGCTGCGCTGCTACTGGTTGGCGGAACCAACAAGAAGCTCTCCGAGCAGATTTCCCTTGCGGATTCACCGGAACTTCACGATCACTTCATGGCGCTGCTCGAAGGGGCTGTGGAAGGCATGTCTGGTTTCGAATTCAACGCACACCTCGGCACCCACTGCAACGACCAAAACTCATACGGCAACTGTCGCCTGCTACTTACAAAGGCGGTTTCTTACGTTGACTAATCGAATTTCTGCCCAAGAGGTCTACACCGTGATGGTTAGCCCTAAGGCGCTAAACCTAACCAAGCAGCAGAGCGCAGCCGTTGAAGGCGCCGCGACCGACTGGCCAAGCCTGGTGGTAGCCGGCGCTGGTTCTGGCAAGACCGAGCTCATGGCAACGCGCGTACTCTGGCTGGTTGCCAACGGGATCTGCCGACCGGAAGAGATCCTCGGCCTCACCTTCACACGTAAAGCTGCCTCGGAGCTCTCTCGCCGAATCACCAACGCACTAACTGTGCTCTCGAAGTCGAAGCTATGGCCGGAAGGTCTTGAGAAAGACTTCGCTCAGCCAAACATCACGACCTATAACTCTTATGCGAATGCTCTATACCGCGACTATTGCCTAGCGCTCGGCTTTGAAGACGACGCACTGCTACTAACCGATGCCAGCCGTTACCAGTTGGCTAGGGAAGTGGTGATGGGTTATGGCGAAGAACTAGACGCCCGAATTCTGGATTCCGAACTAAGTGTGAACACGATTGTCGACGGCGTGCTTTCCCTTGCCGGAGCCATGACCGACCACGGCGTTACTGCCGACCAGGTGGAAGCTCACATCGCCGCGCTTGTAAACGAAATTGGCAGTCTTCCAGCCTCGGCGAGAGCAAAGGTTTCGGCGGAGCAGCCGATCTATCAGTCGCTACTGACCGAAATCGAAGGCATCATCAGCACCCCGATGTTGGCCAAACTTGCAGAAGGCTTCATTCGCGAAAAGCACGCTCGCGGCATGATCGATTACTCAGACCAGGTAGCCCTCGCCGAACGCGCAGTGCGTGAGTTGGGTGCGTTGGTGACCGACCGCGAGCGAACCACCTACAAGCAGGTGCTGCTCGATGAATTCCAAGACACCAGCACACTTCAAACCAAGCTTCTGGCTGGTTTGTTTAAGGAAACCTCGGTGTTTGCCGTAGGTGACCCGAACCAGTCGATCTACGGTTGGCGCGGTGCCTCGGCATCGAACCTTGCCGACTTCCTAACGGTATTCGGAACTAAGGACCGAGTGGTCGAGCAGTTCCCGCTAACCACTTCATGGCGTAACCCAAAGGTAGTTCTTGACCTCGCTAACCACATCCTCGGGGAGCTGAACCATCCTGCCGAATTCCTAAACGATCGCCCGGCGCTAGCCAAGGTTGAGGTTGATCCGCTCGAGCCGTCATCATTTGCCGGCGAGGGTAAGGTGACCATTCGCTTCGCCGAGACCATGGAGTCCGAGGTGAAGTATCTGGCTGCCTGGTTCAAGCAGAACATGGTTCCAGACGCCGACGGAAAGTTGCCGACCGCAGCAGTGCTGATGCGCACCCGAAAGTTCATGGATTACTTTGCCGATGCACTCGAAGCCGAAGGTCTGAGCGTTGACGTGGTAGGTCTTGGTGGCCTGCTTGAATCGCCGGAAATCGTTGACCTAATCGCAGCACTGCGAGTGATTCACTACCCGCAGGCCGGGGCTCACCTGTTGCGACTTCTTGCAGGCCCACGCTGGCAGGTGCAGCCTAAAGATCTCCAGCGCCTTCACCGTTACTCGAAGAAGGTAGCCAAGTTTTGGCAGACCGGCGATGTTCGTGTGACTGGGCAGGAGGCCGAGAGTTCGCTTATCGATGCCCTCGATCTTTTGATTGATGAGGAAGACCGCACTCAGCTTCCTGATTTCACCGAACAGGGTTTGGCCGCGCTTCGCAACTGTGGAAAGTTACTGCGCGATCTTCGCAGCCAGAGCGGTTTGCCACTCACGGAATTCGTGAAGGCTGTTGCCGATGAACTTTGGCTGGACATCGAACTGACTGCCAACCCGAAGCGTGTGGAACCACTTGCTCGTCTGAACGCGTTCTACGGAGTAGTTGGCAACTTCACGCAGGGCACCCACCCAACTCTCGGAAGTTTCCTCGAGTGGCTCGACTACGCGAACGAATTCGAACGCTTTGAGACACCTTCGGTCAGCGCCAAGAACGGCGTCGTCCAGGTAATCACCGCCCACAGCGCAAAGGGCTTGGAGTGGGATCTTGTTGCCGTACCTCGCCTAATCGACGGGGTATTCCCAGACACCCGAAAGCGTCGCGGCTGGCTCAAGGCCGGTGTTCTTCCTTACCGTCTGCGCGGCGACAGCAACTCGCTTCCAGAGCTTTCAATCGTCGGTTGCACTACTCAGAGTGAAGTGCTCAAGGCGGTTCAGGCTTTCAAGGATGAAGATCAGCGCGAGTACCTGATTCGCGAAGATCGACGTATTGCCTACGTGGCCTTCACTCGTCCACGTCAGCAGCTGTTGCTGAGCGGTGCCAAGTGGGCGCCAGGCCTCAAAACCGAGTCTGAGGCGAGCATCTTCCTCAAGGAGGCGGCAATGCTGGTTGACCCTCGCATCGAAGTGGTTGATCACACCGGAGACCCTGTGAACCCGTTGCCAAACTACCCAGACTCGATTGCGAACCCGGTAGACCTTCAGAGCATGAACGAGGTTTGGCCGATGGAACCACTAGGTTCCCAGCACCGACCAAAGGTTGA
>JBEBAN010000028.1:0-14301 GCA_041158865.1 Actinomycetota bacterium | reverse complement strand
CGGTCGCACAGATGAATCTCCGCTATGCAACCGTGACGGGTGTGGCCAGAGATGACCTTGAAGACGAAGGCGCCTGGCTGTATGCCGAGACCATTCGCCAGATACACCAACAGTCCCCTGGTACCGGTGTTGAAATTTTGGTTCCAGACTTTTCCGGCAAGCCGGAACTTCTTGGGCAGGTGTTCGATGCCAAGCCTCAGGTCTTTGCACACAATCTGGAAACCGTGCCACGTATTTTCAAAGAGATTCGTCCCGCCTTCCGCTACGACCGATCGCTCGATGTAATCACCCAAGCTCGTGCCGCCGGCATGGTCACCAAGTCGAACCTGATTTTAGGCATGGGTGAAACCCGCGAAGAGATTTCTCAAGCGTTGCAGGACCTGTTCGATGCCGGCACCGACATCATCACGATCACCCAGTACCTTCGTCCTTCGGTTCGCCACCACCCGGTTACCAGATGGGTAAAACCAGAGGAGTTCGTGGAGTTAAGAGATGAAGCCGAAGCAATCGGCTACAACGGCGTACTGAGCGGACCGCTGGTTCGAAGCTCATACCGAGCAGGACGCCTCTGGGCTCAAACCATGACCAAGCGTGGACTTCCGATTCCTACGGATCTGCAACATCTTGCAGACGCAGCCGCGAAACAGGGCTTTTCGCAGGCTATCGGCGACTAAACTTTTTGACTATGGCTAAGAACAACGCAAAAGAACCAGGTCAGTTCGCACAGATTTTTCTAGTGCTAAAACGCACCATCGAACTAGACCGTCGCAACATCTGGATCATCTTCATTCCTGTGGCTGCGGTACTTGCAATCGGTACCACCTTCGTTGTTTCTTCATTCGCGACCGGCCAGTGGCTGATGGGTATCTTGCTAATCGTGCTGTCACTACTCAGCACCTTTGTCACCTTCACCCTGACCCTGTCGCGCCGAGCCGAAAAGGCCGCCTACGCTTCATGGGAGGGGCAGCCAGGTGCGGTTAGCGCTGTTATGCAGACGCTACTGAAGTCGCGCTGGCGCGGTTCTGAGCAGCCAATCGCCGTGAACCCTAGAACCTACGACGCCGTCTACCGAATCGTCGGCGCCCCTGGCATCGTCCTTGTTGGCGAAGGTCACCAGACTGGCGCGCAGGTTCTTGTAGACACCGAGCGCAAGAAGCTTCAGAAGATCGCTCCGGGTGTGCCGGTGCATACCCTCTACGTTACCGACTCGGACCACGCGCTAAAGCTTTCGGGCCTTCGCAAGGCGGCACTAAAACTTCCTCGTAAGTTGAACAGAGCCGAAGTAAAGGTAGTGGCTTCGCGCCTTACCGCACTCGGCATCAACATGCCGATCCCTAAGGGTATCGACCCTCGTCGCGCACGCCCAGTTCGCAAGTAAAAACCAGACCTTAAAGGTTTTACATAGCCGAAACATTAAAACGGCATGTCCGCTTTTTGCGCTCGGTAAACTTCAATTGAAGGTTTCAACGAAGCACCTCAAGCCAATCTAAAAATCTCGAAGGGATACCCTATGTTCAAGTCCCCAGCAGAGGTCATTAAGTTCATCAAGGACGAAGACGTAAAGTTCCTTGACGTTCGTTTCACCGACCTCCCAGGTGTACAGCAGCACTTCAACCTCCCAGCCAGCATGATCGACGAAGAGTTCTTCGTTGATGGCCAGCTGTTCGATGGCTCTTCAATCCGTGGTTTCGCATCGATCCACGAATCAGACATGCAGCTAATCCCAGACGTAACCACCGCTTACCTTGACGCCTTCCGCGTTGAGAAGACCCTGGTTATGCTGTTCGACATCTACAACCCACGTAACGGTGAAATCTACGGTCGCGACCCTCGTAACACCGCTAAGAAGGCTGAGGCCTACCTAGCATCGACCGGTATCGCAGACACCGCATTCTTCGCTCCAGAAGCTGAATTCTTCATCTTCGACGACGTTCGCTACCACTACAGCCAGAACTCTTCGGGTCACTTCATTGACTCGGACGAGGCAGCTTGGAACTCGAACCGCGTTGAGATCGACCCACAGACCGGTCGTGGAAACAACCTGGCCAACAAGACCCCATTCAAGGGTGGCTACTTCCCTGTTTCGCCAGTTGACAAGCACGTCGACATGCGTGACCAGATCGTTCTTGAGTTAGCTGCTGCCGGTCTTTCGGTAGAGCGTAGCCACCACGAGGTTGGTACCGCAGGTCAGGGTGAGATCAACTACCGCTTCGACACCCTTGTTCACGCGGCAGACGACATCCTGAAGTTCAAGTACATCGTCAAGAACGTTGCTGACCAGTTCGGAAAGGTTGCAACCTTCATGCCTAAGCCACTGTTCGGTGACAACGGTTCAGGTATGCACGTTCACTCGTCGCTGTGGAAGGATGGCAAGCCATTGTTCTACGACGAGAACGGTTACGGCGGTCTTTCTGACATCGCTCGCTGGTACATCGGCGGTATCCTCAAGCACGCACCTTCGCTACTTGCATGGACCAACCCAAGCGTTAACAGCTACCACCGACTAGTTCCTGGCTTCGAGGCTCCAGTTAACCTGGTTTACTCGGCTGGTAACCGCTCGGCAGCTATCCGTATCCCAATGACCGGAACCAACCCGAAGGCCAAGCGCATCGAGTTCCGCGCCCCAGACGCATCGGCTAACCCTTACTTCGCTTTCGCAGCGATGCTAATGGCCGGTCTAGACGGCATCAAGAACCGTATCGAGCCAATGGCACCGGTTGACAAGGACCTTTACGAGCTACCTCCTGAGGAAGCAAAGAACATTCCTCAGGTTCCAGGCGACCTAGAGTCCGTTCTTCAGGCTCTTGAAGCTGACCACGACTACCTACTTCAGGGCGACGTGTTCACCAAGGACCTAATTGAGAACTGGATCGACTACAAGCGTGTAAACGAAATCAAGCCACTGGCTCTTCGTCCACACCCTTACGAGTTCGAACTCTACTTCGGTTGCTAATTAGCTAAAGAGAAATCCCCCGGATCTTTTGATTCGGGGGATTTTTTTATTGAGCGTAAAAGACTCTTTCGAAGACCATTCGAGCCCGTCTCGTGTACGCGAGGTAATCCTGTTCCAGCGCTGTAGCGGAACCACGCGGATACTCAAGGATTCTCGCAATTCCTTCGAGCGCTCTGCGGTCGGTTGGCAGCACATCGGAACGCCGTCCGCCGTAAATCACGATGGCCGAACGAATGCGCGATGCCAGCATCCAAGCCTCGGCTAACACCGTGGCATCGTGCTTCTCAAGCAGCCCTGCAGAAACGCAGGCATCCAGAGCTTCCAGGGTTTGTGGTGTGCGAATCTCGGGGAACTTGGCGCCGTTGCTTAGTTGTAAGAGTTGGACCAACCACTCCACGTCGCTGAGCGAACCCCGTCCTAGTTTCAAGTGACGTTTCGGATCAGCTCCCTGCGGGAGACGTTCGGTCTCAACACGAGCCTTGATTCTGCGAATCTCAACGATTGCCTTAGGTTGTACGTTCTCTGGGTAACGGTAAGTGTCGATCAGGCGCGTGAACGACTCTCGTAAGGCTTCACTACCGGCAATTACTCTGGCGCGCAGCAGTGCCTGGTCCTCCCAGGTGTTAGCCCATTTCTCGTAGTAGGCGGAGTAAGACTCTAGTGACCTAGCTACAGGTCCGTTCTTGCCCTCCGGACGAAGGTCAAGATCCAGTTCGAATTCAAGTAATGGATCGGCAGAGAGTTTTCGAATTTCGGCGATTACCGCTTCGGCTTTCTTTTGATCAGATTCTGGGTCTGCTGACTTTGCGTAAACAAACATGACATCGGCATCCGAACCGAAACCAAGTTCCGAACCGCCGAACCGACCCATGGCTACGATACCTAAATCAAAACCGGTGTCATTGACGAATTCCAAGAGTGCGGTCAGATAGCTCTCGGTAATGTCAGTTAGCCCCTTTGAGAGTTCACCAATGTCGATGGTTCCCAGTACCGCACCCATCGCCAAACGCAGTGTTTCTCGCCTTCTAATTCCACGAAGCGAATTAGCGACCTTCTCATGATCGGTGTGGCGATCTGCAATCGCCATCATTTCACCAAGCAAAGAATCTAGGCCGAGAGGCTTTAGGTCTTCGATCCGCTCAAACCAAGCGGCCGCTTCGGGCTGGCGCTCAAACAATCCAGTCGCCAGGCGAGAGGCAGAAAGCACGTGGGTCATACGCTCCGCTGCGCCGCTGGAGTCACGCAGCATGCGCAAATACCAAGGCGACTCCCCAAGGTCTTCTGAGAGACGCCTGAAGGCTAGAAGTGCGGAGTCTGGTTCGGTACCGGCGGCGAACCATTCGAGCAAGACCGGGAGTAACTGTTTTTGAATCGCGGCGCGCCTCGAGAGTCCACTGGTCAATGCATTGATGTGACCGATGGCCGTGGCTGGGTCGATAAAACCAATGGCGCGTAGACGGTCCACGATCTGGTCACTGGTAAGCGTTGCGGCATCGCCCAGCTTAGCCAGAGCGCTCAGTAGCGGACGATAGAACACCTTCTGGTGTAGCAGGCGAACTTCCTGCTTTACCTGCTCCCAGCGGGCGATTAGCGTCTCGCTGGTCCACTTATGGTTGATGCCCCTGGCAATGCTGCGAATCGCTACTTCAGACTCAGGCATTAGGTGCGTTCGGCGCATCTGCGAAAACTGAATCCGGTGTTCGATAGCACGCAGGAATTTATAGTGCTGAGTGAAAACCTCGGCATCGGTTCGCCCCATGTAGCCCGCGTTCGCCAGTGCGGCGATGGCACCAAGCGTATCTGGTACTCGGACCGATTCTTCGGTGCGTCCGTGGACAAGCTGAAGTAACTGAACGGTGAATTCAACATCACGCAATCCACCAGGCCCAAGTTTGATTTGACGATCGACCTCGTTCGCTGGAATGTGGTCGGTCACACGTTCGCGCATTTTCTGCGCTGACTCAACGAAGCCGTCGCGGCCGGTAGCTGCCCAAACCATTGGCTGGAGCTTGGCAAGGTAGCGTTCGGCAAGTGCTTTGGTGCCCGCAGCAAATCGAGCCTTAAGGAGCGCCTGGAACTCCCAGTTCTGCGCCCAACGCTCATAGTACGTAACGTGAGATTCCACGGTACGAACCAAAGCGCCCGACTTACCTTCTGGACGAAGGTTTGGGTCAACCTGCCAAAGAGCCGGCTCGACTCCTGCGCCATCCATTGCTCGCATCATGCGAGTAGCCAACTTTGTGGCAATCTCCAGCGCGCGCTCCGAAGTAATCTCTTCGCTCAGCGGCTCGGCAATGTAGATCACGTCAACGTCGCTCAGATAGTTGAGCTCCCTGGCTCCACACTTCCCCATAGCCATGACGGCTAGACCAGTGGCGTCGATTTCCGACTTCGAAAAACTGCCGTGTGTATCGCTGGTAGATAATTCCCATCGAGCAATCTCAAGGCCAGTTTCCATAGCAGACGTGGCCAAATCGGAAAGGTTACGGGAAACCTCTTGGAACGCCTCCAACGGATCGCCCGCGGTTACATCGAAGGCAACCAGGCGAAGCAATTCGGTTCGATATGCAAGACGAAGCGCGGCTACCTTAGCGTCGAAAGTTGATTCGGCAGTCTCCACAGCAGCCCGGAAACGTTTAAGGATTTCTTCTGGCGATCTGGGTTTGCTGTCTTTATCCTCGAAGATCGCGAGAAGCTCAGGCTTTCGTCGAAGCAGATCAACCATGGCACTCGAAGCACCCAGGGTTCTTATCAGCCGTGCCGAGAAGTCTGGCTTGCCAAGAATCTTTTTGAGCCGAGCCTTGTCGATATCCGCTAGGTCCAGAAGCGCGTTTAGAGCCTGGTCTGGATTTGCCGCAAGCCCAAGCTCGGCAAGTGCTGCCCTACCAGCGTCGCCAACCTTGGCGACGAGCGCGTCAAGTTTCGATACGGTTGCCTCTAGGTCGACGAAACCGTAACGCGCTAGTTCTGAGAGGCCGAGCGACGCCAATTGCTCTTAGAGGGTCTCTAGGTTTTGCTGCAGCTCGAACGGAGTTACCTGAGAGCGGTACTGACTCCATTCGCGACGCTTGTTGGCAAGAACGTAGCTGAAAACCTCTTCACCTAGAACCTCGGCAGCTAACTCTGATTCCTCGAGCTTGCGTATGGCGTGGTCAAGGCTCTGTGGCAACGGTTGAATGCCCATGGCGCGACGCTCAGAGTCGGTCAGGTTCCAAACGTTATCTTCGGTTTCCGCAGGCAGTTCGTAGCCCTCTTCGATGCCCTTTAGACCGGCCGAAAGAATCAGAGCGTAGGCAAGATAAGGGTTTGCAGCCGAGTCAATTGCACGGTATTCGATGCGCGAGCTGTTGCCCTTGTCTGGTTTGTATAGCGGGACGCGTAGCAGGGCTGAACGGTTGTTATGACCCCAGCAAACGAATGATGGCGCCTCACCACCACCCCAGAGACGCTTGTATGAATTTACGTACTGGTTAGTGACAGCGGTGATTTCTGGTGCATGGCGCAGAATTCCGGCCATGAACTGACGAGCCACCTTGGATAGGTGGTACTGACCGCTGGCATCGAAGAATGCGTTGGTGTCACCTTCGAAAAGTGACATGTGGGTATGCATTCCGGAGCCTGGATGCTGGGTAAATGGCTTAGGCATAAAGGTTGCGTAAACACCCTGCTCAATCGCCACTTCCTTGATCACGGTGCGGAATGACATGATGTTGTCAGCCATGGTCAGTGCGTCCGCGTATCGAAGGTCAATTTCGTTCTGACCAGGGCCACCTTCGTGGTGCGAGAACTCGACCGAGATACCCAGTTGTTCGAGCATCTGTACGGCTCGACGACGGAAGTCGTGGGCTGTACCACCCGGCACGTTGTCGAAGTATCCAGCCTTATCTACCGGAACCGGTTCACCATTCTGATCGAGCTGAGACGACTTTAGAAGGTAGAACTCAATTTCTGGGTGAATGTAGAACGTGAATCCCATGTCGCTGGCTTTTGCCAATGCGCGACGAAGCACGTTTCGAGGATCGGCAGCTGCAGGCTGGCCGTCTGGGGTCTGAATGTCGCAGAACATTCTGGCGGTTGGATCGATCTCACCGCGCCAAGGAAGAATCTGGAAAGTTGATGGGTCTGGCATGGCCAGCATGTCTGCCTCGTAGGTACGAGCAAGACCCTCGATTGCGCTGCCGTCGAAGCCAAGACCTTCGCTAAAGGCGCCCTCAACCTCGGCTGGGGCAATGGCCACGGACTTCAAAGTTCCAGCGACATCGGTAAACCAAAGTCGAACAAATTTGACCGAACGTTCCTCAATTGTGCGAAGAACAAAATCACGCTGTTTGTCCACTGGAACTTCCTCTCTTATTCCCTGCTACTAGGCTAGTCGTTATGCCGATTATTCGCCTAGCCATGGCTCAAAGTAACCCAGTTGTTGGGGACTTTGAAGGCAACGTCGCCGCCATCCTGAAACTCGTTGCAGATGCTGCCGCTCAGGGCGCGAATATGGTTCAGTTCGGCGAGATGTCGATTACCGGTTATCCAGTCGAGGATCTGGTCACCCGAAAGAGTTTTGTAGCAAAGGCGACCGAGAAGATTAGCCAGTTGGCGTCTGAGCTAGTCGCCAAGGGTTTCGGAGAGATTGCCGTTGTAGTTGGCGCTCCCGCTCTAGCGGTTGTACCAAATGGCTGGGCCATCGCCACCAACACCGCTTACGTGCTTCACCAGGGCAAGGTGCTCGCGACCTACAACAAGCATCATCTACCGAACTACTCGGTTTTTGATGAGTACCGAAACTTTGTGCCTGGTCACGCTTCCGGCGTCTTTGAATTCCAAGGTGTTACCTGCGGTCTAGCCATTTGCGAAGACATCTGGCAAGAAGGCGGCCCGGTCGCCGAACTTTCGAAGCATTCGGTGCAGCTGACTCTGGTGTTGAACGGTTCCCCATTTGAAATAGACAAGGACGACCGACGCCTGCAATTGGTTCGCTCACTCGCAGCAAAACAAAGCACCGCTGTCTCCTATGTGAACCTGGTGGGCGGTCAGGACGACCTGGTCTTCGATGGCGACAGCCTGTTCGTCACCAAGAGTGGCGAGTTGATTGCCCGCGGCGCACAGTTCACCGAGGACCTCGTCCTAGTTGATTTTGATGGCCAATCCGCAACCCTGGTATCAGACCACGTTCAAACCAAGGCCGACGACAACTGGCAAGCCTGGAACGCTCTGGTGCTAGGCCTTCGTGACTACGTGCAGAAAAACGGATTCAAGTCTGTGGTACTAGGCCTTAGCGGTGGCATCGACTCTGCCGTGGTTGCCACCATCGCCTCCGACGCCATCGGTGGCCAAAATGTTTACGGAATCTCAATGCCCTCTCGCTACTCCTCCGATCACTCGAAAGGCGACGCCGAGCAGCTTGCCGAGAACCTGGGTTGCCACTACCAAACCGTTGCCATCGAGTCGATGGTTTCGGCGTTTGAAGGTGCGCTGGACCTGAACGATCTGGCCGGTGAAAACCTTCAGGCTCGCATGCGTGGAGTCATTCTCATGGCGCAGAGCAATAACTTCGGCCACCTCACGCTAACCACCGGGAACAAGAGCGAGCTGGCAGTTGGCTACAGCACGATTTATGGCGACTCGGTAGGCGGGTTTGCTCCACTCAAAGACGTGGAAAAGTCTTTCGTTTGGGAACTGGCAAGATGGCGAAACGCATTTGCCGAAAGCAACGGAGAGACGGCCCCGATTCCTCAGAACTCGATCTCTAAGCCACCTTCGGCAGAGCTTCGTCCAGGTCAAGTCGATCAGGATTCACTGCCAGATTACGACGTACTAGATGCCATACTCGACGCCTATGTCGAGAAGCGTCTAGGGCTCGAAGAAATCGTTGCCAAGGGCTTTGACCGTGAACTCGTTACCCGCGTTTTGGGTCTGGTTGATCGCGCCGAGTGGAAGCGTCGACAGGGTGCCATCGGACCTAAAATAACTGGGATGGCCTTTGGCCGTGACCGCAGACTTCCAATTACCAATCGATACAAAGGATAGAAAATGGCAGCAGATCGACTTATTTCCTCGGGCGGACCCTGGGAAGCGAAAATTGGTTACTCGCGCGCGGTCGTAGCCGGCGAATACGTCCACGTTTCTGGTAGCACCGCTACCGTAAATGGCGAACTTCAGCACAAGGGCGATGCCTACGGCCAGACCCTGGTTGCCCTTGAGACAGTTATTGCTGGCGCACTGGCACAGGTTGGATACACCTTGGCCGATGTAGTTCGAACCCGCGTTTACCTGGCAGACGCCGCCGACATGGACAAGGTTGGTGAAGCGCACGGCAAGATCTTTGGCGAGATTCGCCCTGCTGCCACCATGTTGGCAGGAATTCAGTTCATCAACCCGGAGATGCTGGTTGAAATCGAAGTCGACGCCTGGAAGCGCGGCTAGTGAAAGAACTGACCCCTAAAAAGGTTCGCACCGCTACACTCCTGCAGTTCAAGCAGGATGGGCGGAAGATCGCTTGCCTAACCTCCTACGACGCTATGACCGCGGGGATTTTTGACCGCGGTGGGATCGACGTTGTGCTGGTCGGTGATTCAGCTGCCGATAATGTGCTCGGTTACACCTCTACCCTGCCGATTACCGTGGACGAAATGATTCCGTTCGGTCGCGCCGTTGCTGGTGCTTGTGAACGCGCACTCGTCGTGGTTGATTTGCCGTTTGGTTCTTACGAGACGGGCACCGATGATGCACTGAAGAATGCGATTCGCATCATGAAGGAAACCGGTGCATCGGCTGTGAAGATCGAAGGTGGCGAACGTTCGGCAGAGCAAATCGCTGCGCTGGTTCAAGCCGGCATTCCGGTAATGGGTCATATCGGTTTCACTCCACAGAGCGTTCACGCCCTCGGTGGTTTCAAAATTCAGGGACGTGGCGAGGGAGCCGAGCAACTGCTCGCGGACGCCCTAGCCGTTCAGAACGCTGGAGCTTTCGCCGTGGTTCTGGAGCTTGTTCCGGCCGCGGTTGCGTCCTCGGTGTCTAGTGAGCTTTCAATCCCGACCATTGGCATCGGTGCCGGCGGTGGCTGCGATGGCCAGATCCTGGTCTGGACCGATTTCGCCGGTTTACACTCAGGTAAGCCTAGGAAGTTCGTGAAGCAGTACGCGAATTTGGCCGAGGTACTTGGCTCAGCTGTTGAAACTTACGTTGAAGATGTTCAAGGCGGGAACTTCCCGCTACCCGAGCACGAATTCGAAGGCTAGTCGCGCTCGTCTTCCTCATCGTTCCACTTAGCCGTTCGTTCGGCAATCGTTTTTAGTGCGGTAGCAGCCTCAGCCTCGGTATCAAAAGGTCCAACTCTGTAAGGTGCCGCGGATTGCTTGCCAACCTCAACCAAACCGGTTTTCAGATTGAACCAGAACTCTATCGGTTCGCCACTCGATGCCTTGTCAACCATGATGCTGTGCAACACTCCTAAACTTGAACTATGCCCAAGAATAACGCCGGTCACCTGATTGCCGGCAAAGTGTCACCGCTTCTTGGCGTCCCATCAAGCATTAAAAAGCCTGAATATGTAGGCAAGCCAGCCCCAACCAAGTTCACCGGTTCTGATGTTAAGACCCCTGAGCAGATCGAAAAGATTCGCGCTGCTGGCAAGATTGCAGCCGGTGCCATTGAGATGCTGCGAGGCTACATTGCACCTGGAGTGACCACGGATGAGCTGGACAAGCTGGCTCATCAATACATCCTCGATCACGGCGCTTACCCTTCCGCCCTCGGCTACCGAGGTTTCCCAAAATCCATTTGCACCTCGCTCAATGAAGTGATTTGCCACGGAATCCCAGATGACACCGTCTTGGCAGATGGTGACATCATCAACATCGACATCACCGCCTACCTCGATGGTTTCCACGGCGACCTAAACCACACCATCGAGGTCGGAACCGTTTCCGAAGAGGTACACAATCTGGTGGTTCGAACTAAAGAATCCTTGGAGAGAGGGATGCTGGCCGCGAGACCGGGCCGAGCCGTAAATACCATCGGCTTGGCAATCGAGAACTACGCCAAGCGTTTCGGTTACGGGGTGGTTCGCGACTTCACCGGACACGGCGTTGGCGAAGCATTTCACTCTGGACTAATCATTCCTCACTACGATTCGGCACCAAACTACGCCACCGAAATCGAGGTGGGCATGGTTTTCACAATCGAACCGATGCTGACCCTAGGGACCTACCAGTGGGATATGTGGAACGACGGTTGGACCGTCACCACCAAAGACAAAAGCATTACCGCACAGTTTGAACACACAATCGCCATCACCGAAGATGGCGTGGACATCCTGACTCTCCCGTAGAAAGTAATCATGGCGAAACTAGCAATCGGAATCGACATCGGTGGCACCGGCATCAAGGGTGCCGTGGTTGACCTCAAAAAGGGCAAGCTGGCATCTGATCGCATTCGTGTTGAAACACCCGCAGGCGGCCGCCCTAGTGACATTTCGAAGGTTGTGGCGGAGCTCATTACCTCACTAGACCCAGCCGGTGAAATCACGTCGGTTGGCATCTGTTTCCCAGCAGTCGTTCGCTCCGGAGTAACCATGTCGGCGGCGAATGTTTCCAAGGAGTGGATCGGTCTTGATGCCGATGCTTTGTTCACAAAAGTTACCGGACGTTCGGTTCACCTGATCAACGATGCCGATGCTGCCGGAGTGGCAGAGATGAAATACGGTGTTGGCAAAAAGTTCAAAGGACTTGCAATCATGACCACCCTGGGCACCGGAATAGGCACCGCACTATTCATCGATGGTCGCCTGGTGCCAAATACCGAACTCGGACACCTCGAAATTGATGGTGTGGATTACGAGACCAAGGCAGCCTTCTCGGCTAAGGAACGTGAGGAGCTCGACTGGAAGCAGTGGAGCGATCGCCTGCAAAAGTATTACGGCAAATTGGAGGCGCTGTTCTCCCCCGACCTGCTCATCGTAGGCGGCGGGGTATCCAAGCAGCATGAGGAGTTTCTGCCGCTACTAAATCTGGCCGCCAAGATCATTCCGGCGGAACTCAAGAACTCGGCTGGAATAATCGGCGCGGCTCTGGTTGCGGACAAACTAAAAAAGTAGTGGATGGGCTGGCCGATACGCCGGGTTTTGTCTAGGACGATCATCTATCTACGATTGCCGTTACCGACAACCTCTAGCGGTCTACCCGAAGACTCGAGCGAGTAGCCCTCAAACGCCTTCTGTCTGACCTTGCTCCAAGTGAGGTTTACCTAGCCAACCGAGTCACCTCGATTGCTGGTGGTCTCTTACACCACCGTTTCACCCTTACCGCTTGCGCGGCGGTCTGTTTTCTGTGGCACTGTCTTGCGAGTTGCCTCGAGTGGGTGTTACCCACCACTTCACTCTACGGAGCCCGGACGTTCCTCGTTATTGCTAACGCGATCGCCTAGCCAGCCCATCCACATTCAAGGATAGACGCTTACACGCTATAGGTGTGCCGTGAAGTTGGCAGTGACCAGTTCTGCGAATTCTTCGCCCCAGTGACGAATCACAGTAACCGAGCACGGTGCCACCTGCGGACGCCAATAGCCGGCCGGCCCGCCATCCATGGCTAGTGTCAGAAATCCGCGAATTGGCATTACGTGGGCAACCACCACGACACACTTGCCGGCATACTCTTTCAGGAGCTGAGCACGTGCGGTTCTGGTTCGTTTATCGAAAGCTTCAAGGGACTCCCCATTAGGTGGACTTAGCTCCCAAGAACCACGCCAGGTTTCAAATTCTTTCGTCCACTTCTGAGCGACCTCTTCGTTGGTGTGACCATCCCAATCTCCAAAAGAGATTTCCCGAAGTTCCTCGAGCTGCTTTATACCGACACCAGTGGTTAGAGAAATCGCGTGGGCGGTTTGCTTGGTGCGATTCATCGGTGAGGAAACGATCGCATCTGGCTTAGGAAGGTGAGCGAACGGCCCACTCTTTCCGAAGGTAGCAATCAAATCGGCTACGGCACTGGCATCTTTTTGACCCAGCGCCGAAAGGTCTGGATCATCTCCGGTGCCACCAGAAATCTTGTGCGATTCGGTGAGTGGAGTGCGTCCGTGCCTAACCAAAATGAATGTAGTGAGCGGATCGGTTACCTCACCCGGTGCTCTTACCGAACCGGGTTGAGACTTACTGAACTCAACCGTTGCGCCGGTGACTACGGGTTCGGCATCGAGATACTTCACGACCGAGTTTTCGCTATCCATAGCGATGTTGGCAAGTGCGTCTGCGCGTGAGTTCTCTTCTCGCGGAATCCAACACCAGGTGACTTTCCTACCAACTACCAGCTTCTGGGCTTCGATTGCCAGAACCTGCATGTCTGGGTGTTTGATCTTCCAGTTACCTGCCATCTGTTCGATAACCAGCTTGCTGTCCATTCGAACCAGAATTTCCGCCGATGCATCGATCTTTGAGCATTCCTGAAGGGCTGCAACCAGCGCACGGTACTCTGCCACATTGTTAGTGGCCACTCCGCCGAAGGAAGCAATCTCAACCAGAATCTGTCCGGAGTTACCATCGATGACGATCGCGCCCGAACCAGATGGTCCAGGATTACCGCGGCTGCCGCCATCGGCTTCGATGATTAGAAGCTTTGACACTTAGCGCACCAGGTAGGCGTCGCAGTTAGGACATGTAACCAACTTGTCCACCGGCTCAGACATAAGCGAATCGTAGGCAACCCCATTGACAGCAAAATGGCAGGCGGTGCAGTCGCGCCCATCCAACTCTCCAACGGCAATACCCCTAGCCGCCTTTCGATCGTATGCAGCAATCGCTTCCGCTGGAAGCGTTCCAGCAATGCGAGCCCGTGTTGCCTGAAGATCACCGCGAGCTTTGGAAACCTCTAATGAGGTTGCATCCTGCGACTTCAAAGCCTGTTCTAGTTCAAGCGCTGCCTTGGTGCGTGCCGCGGTCAAACCTTCGGCCTGATCCTTGGCCTTTTCGAGTTCTTCCATGATTTCCAACTCGGAGTCTTCCAAACTAGACATTCGCTGGCGAAGTGAATCTAGCTCGTGGTTGATCGCCTTTAGGTCGCGATCCGAACTCAACTCCTTGGCACGGCTTTCGTCGTGTTTGATGCGAGCGGAAACTAGACTCACGTCGTCCAGGGTTTTATTCAATTGCTGTTCAAGATTGGTGACTCGGGCGTGAGCTGATAGTAGTTCATCGCCGATTGCAATCATGGACGAACGCAAATCATCTAGCTCCGCGGAAACCTGTAAATTGCGCAGCTTGGCATCGGCTCGAGAAATTTCCAAGTCGAGATTGGCCAGTTCCAGGAGATTTCGCTGCAAGTTTTTAGTCAGCTGAAGCATTGAGGATCACTTCGTTCCAT
>JBEBAN010000027.1:0-14538 GCA_041158865.1 Actinomycetota bacterium | reverse complement strand
GTTACCGCCGGTGCTCACATTCTGGCCATCAAGGACATGGCCGGTCTACTGCGTCCAGCTGCCGCAGCGAAGTTGGTCTCGGCACTGCGTGAGCGTTTTGACCTACCGGTTCACCTACACACGCACGACACTGCAGGCGGTCAGTTGGCTACCCTGATGGCAGCAATCGACGCTGGCGTCGACGCCGTGGACGTTGCCTCGGCACCAATGGCTGGAACAACCAGCCAGCCTTCCGCTTCTGCACTGGTTGCAGCTCTTGCCAACACTCCTCGCGACACCGGAATCACCCTCGAAGCCATGACCGCTCTCGAGCCATACTGGGAAGCTGTGCGCCGCGTTTACAGTCCATTTGAATCGGGTCTACCTGGTCCTACCGGTCGTGTCTATAAACACGAGATTCCTGGCGGTCAGCTATCGAATCTTCGCCAGCAGGCGATCGCACTTGGTCTTGGTGACCAGTTCGAAAAGGTTGAAGACATGTACGCCGCGGCAAACGAGATTCTCGGTCGCCCAACCAAGGTGACCCCATCTTCCAAGGTGGTTGGAGATCTGGCGCTACACCTCGTAGCGGTGGGCGCTGACCCTAAGGACTTTGCCGAAAACCCACAGAACTATGATGTACCAGACTCGGTCGTCGGTTTCATGGCCGGAGAGCTAGGCGACCTGCCAGGTGGTTGGCCTGAGCCGTTCCGCACCAAGGTGCTGGCCGGTAAGAACCCTAAGTTCGGTCTAACCGAGGTAAGCCCAGAAGACCTACAGGTTCTAGAATCCGGAACCTCGGACGAACGACGCGCCACGCTGAACCGTTTGCTGTTCCCTGGCCCTACCAAGGACTACCTAGCCAACCGCGCAGCGTATGGCAACCTAGACCACGTTGAGACCATCGACTACCTCTACGGTCTGGAAGCCGGTCACGAGCACGTGGTCGAGATCTCAAAGGGTGTTCAGCTCTTCGTAGGTCTTGAGGCCATCGGCTCACCGGATGCCAAGGGTAACCGCACCGTAATGGCGACTTTGAACGGCCAGTTGCGTCCGATTGACATCCGCGACCGCAAGATTGCGGTTGACACACCTCAGGCCGAAAAGGCAGACACCGGCAATCTGGGCCACGTGGCAGCACCATTCTCTGGTGCCGTTACCGTGACCGTAGTTGAAGGCGTCCACGTTGAAGTTGGTCAGCCGGTGGCAATCATCGAGGCTATGAAGATGGAAGCTACGATCACTGCGACCGCCGCCGGTATCGTTCGTCGCATTGCCATTTCGAAGACTCAGGCAGTCGACGCAGGCGACCTGATTCTTGTGGTGGAAACCGAATAAAGTCGGTTCTTCACGGGTAAACTTGACCTTCGGCAGCAACGACGGGAGTAAACGTGGCATTTGGCGACAGAAGAAAAAACAAGGCTGAAGAGAACGAGAAGACTCACTCTTTGGCAGACTCTGCCGTTGACGTAGCTGGCGTGGAGTTGGCTCCAAGCACAGCCGCAATCGAGATCGTCACCGAATCAACTCCGGTCCGTGAAGTAACCACCGACACCGGACCAATCTCTCGTCGCAGTAACTACACCCGACGCGACCAGCTTCGTGGAGATGTATTCGACCAGCCAGAACCAGCAGCGATGCTAACCGCAGATCGTCTAATCGACGTCAGCTCGCGTAACCGTCCAGCGCCTGAGTCGGGCTGGAGACGCTTTATCTACTTCCTAACCTTCCGTGCAGTGAACCTGGGCGACTCCCGCAAGGTTCGCGAACGTCGTGCGCTAGACGCCCGCATCGCTGTGGCATTCGAAGGAGGAGCCAAGTTCGTACCTGTTCTTACTCGTAAGGGTGGTGTGGGTAAGACCACAGTTACCACTCTGCTCGGCATGGCGCTTTCGCTTTCACGCGAAGACCGCGTGGTAGCAATCGATGCCAACCCAGACCGTGGAACCCTGGCAGAACGTGTTTCGAAGTCCACCCGCTTCACCGTTCGTGATGTGGTGAACCGTGCCGCAGCTATCGATGGCTTCACCGAGTTCTCGAACATGGTTTCTCGTGACGAGACCCGTCTCGACGTGCTTGCCTCGGACTCCGACCCGATGCTTTCGGAAGCATTCGACGAGGGCGACTACAACGTTGTGGCAGACATGGCCGCTCGTTATTACTCGATTGTTCTAACCGACTGCGGTACCGGTATCGTGCACTCGGTCATGCGCCCGACCCTTCAGCGTGCCAGCGGATTGGTAATCGTTTCAGGTGGTTCGGTTGACGAAGCTCGTTTAGCGTCAGAGACCCTGACCTGGCTAGAGGCCAACGGTTACGGCGACTTAGTTCGCAACTCGATTGTGGCACTAAACACTGCAACCCAGGCGACCAACCTGGTGAAAATCGACGAGATTGAACAGCACTTCAAGACTCGTGTTCGCGATGTAGTTCGTATCCCTTACGACCCAGCACTTGCCGCCGGTTCGGTAATCAAGTTCAAGCAGCTCAAGGAACACACCCGTGAAGCCGCTCGTGAACTTGCAGCGCTGGTCGTCGATGGCCTAAACGCTAAGAACTAGTGGCAGTTCGCGAAATCCGCCTCTACGGCGATCCGGTGCTTCGCACGGTTTGTGAGCCGGTAGGTGAGATAACCCCGCAGATTGAAGAGCTAGTTGCCGACCTTCTAGAAACCACACAGCTTCCGGGACGTGCCGGAGTGGCAGCCCCGCAAATAGGTGTTAACCTTCGCGTCTTCTCGTATTTCGTCAACGGTGAGCTTGGATACCTAATCAACCCACGTATCGTCGAGGTTTCTGGCGAACCGAGTGAAATCGATGAGGGGTGTCTATCGGTGCCGGAGCTTTGGGAAAAGACTCCGCGCTACCCACACGCGGTTGCCGAGGGAATTAACCTGGCCGGCGAGACCGTGAGGATAGAAGGCTCAGGGCTACTGTCACAGGCACTTCAGCATGAATGCGATCACCTAGACGGCAAGGTTTACCTAGACCGTTTGAGTAGCGAAAATCGCAAGATTGCAATGCGCAAACTTCGCGAAACCAGCTGGTTCTAGAAGTTCACCGCACGGTCGATGTTGCCCTTGCCATCTTCGTAAAGCTTGGCAATTTCCTTGGCGAAGTCTCGCGCAACAGCTTCGCGCTTAATCTTCAAACTCGGGGTTAGGTGTCCGCTGGCTTCGGTAAGTTCCTTGTCGATAACCACGAATTTTCGAATCGATTCAGCGGTAGAGAACGACTTGTTAACTTCGTCAATCACCTTCTGAATTTCCGAGAGCACGAGTGGGTTCTTCTGTGCCTGTTTGATGGTCAGTTCCTCGTCTCCGCCATGGTTCTTCAGCCAAACCGAAAGCATCTCAGGGTCTAGTGAGATTAGGGCCGCAACGAACGGCTTCTTGTCTCCAACGACCACAACCTGACCGACCAGCGGATGCGAACGAATTGGATCTTCAAGACCGGCAGGAGCGACGTTCTTACCGCCGGCGGTGATCAATAGTTCCTTCTTGCGACCGGTGATGGTTAGGAAGCCATCGGCGTCCAGTTCACCAATGTCGCCGGTCTTAAACCATTCGCCGTCGAATGTTTCTGCAGTTGCGGTTGGGTTTCTCCAGTAGCCACGCATGATATTGTTTCCTCGAAGCCAGATTTCACCGTCTTCGGCAATTTTTACTCCGGTGCCAGGAAGGACCTGGCCAATCTTGCCGATTTTGATCTGGCTCGGGCGAGCAATCATTGCCGGTGCTGTGGTCTCGGTAAGGCCATAACCCTCGAGAACGGTCAGGCCGATGCCTGCGAAGAAGTAGCCCAAACGTGAGCCCAGTGGTGCACCACCAGAGATCGCGTACTTCAGTTTGCCGCCCATTGCGTCGCGGATCTTGCGGTATACCAAAAGGTCGAACACGAAGTGTTTCAGGCCAACTCCGAAGCTAGCCTTGCCATTGGCTTCCCTCTGCCTGGCGTAGTCCACTGCGGTAAGAGCCGCCTTACGGAAGATGTCGCCCTTGCCGCCGCCCTCTGCCTTCTGCTCAGCGGCGTTGTAAACCTTCTCAAAGACGCGTGGGACGGCTAGAAGGAAGTCAGGCTTGTACGACACCATTGCCGGTCCAACGTCCTTGGCATCAGCCTTGTGGCCAACCTTGACGCCAACATGGACAGCAAGAACCTCGATGAATCTGGCGAATACGTGAGCCAGCGGGAGGAAAAGCAGGGTTGAACGGCCAGTCTGGAGCACCTCAGGGATTTCCAGCATGGCGTTCTTGCTGAGTTCGACGAAGCCGCGGTGAAGCAGTTCGCAGCCTTTAGGAACGCCGGTGGTTCCCGAGGTGTAAATGATGGTCGCAAGGTCGTATAGGCCGGCGCGGGTGCGTCGCTGTTCCAAGGTCTCGTCGTCGATGTCGTGACCGCGCTGAATCAGCTGCTCGATCGAATCCTGGTCCAGTCTCCAGACCTGACGTGCAAGTGGCACGGAAGCCTTGATGGCTTCGAAACGGTCCTGGTGTTCGGCGGTCTCTAAGAACACTGCAACCGAGTCGCTGTCGGAGAGGATCCAATGCATTTGGGTAGGGGAAGAGCTCTCATAGATTGGTACCGAGATGGCTCCTGCGAACCAAATTGCAAAGTCAACCAACGACCACTCGTAACGCGTGCGCGACATGATCGCAACGGCTTGACCCGGCTGAATGCCGCTGGCGATGAGCCCCTTTGCAAGTGCTACGACCTGGTGGTAGAACTCTTCGGTGGAAATATCGAGCCACTGACCATCGCCTTTATCAATTGCGAAAAGGGGGAGTTTTGGTGTGGCCTTGAAGCGGTCAACCAATAGGTCGGTAATGTTCGATTCACTTGGAGAAACAACGATTGGATCGATGTCATAAGTTTTCATTGAAATGCCCGTTTCCTTTGCTCCTAAACAGACTAAGGGTCTCGCGCCCGTCACACTCACATAAACTTGAAAGACTTCTGTTTTTCAACTAAATCGTTATTCGAGGTGGCTTCCATGTATGCGGTAGGGATTGACATCGGCGGTACCAAAATTGCTGGTGCGCTGGTTGCTGAAGACGGAACGATCATTCGAGAAACGCGCGTACCAACCCCAGCCTCAGACCCGGATGCCATTGCCGATGCCGTAATCGCGATCATCAAAGAACTAAGCGAGGGTGTGGATGTTCTAGCCGCTGGAGTTGCGGCCGCCGGATACGTCGATGCGGCTCGCGCCAACATTGTTTACGCACCGAATCTTTCGTGGAGAAACGAACCTTTCAAGGCAAAACTCGAAGCGCGCCTAGACATCCCGGTTTTTATTGACAACGATGCCAACGCCGCCGGCTGGGCCGAGTATCGCTTTGGTGCTGGTCGTGGTTACAGCCACATGGTGATGCTTACCATTGGCACCGGCGTCGGCGGAGCAATCATCACCGACGGAACTCTGCTTCGCGGTGGTTTTGGAGTCGCTGCAGAGCTTGGCCACATTCGCCACATTCCAAACGGTCGCCTGTGCGGCTGTGGTCGACACGGCTGCATTGAGCAGTACGGCTCGGGAACCGCGCTACTTTCGGCTGCCACCGAGCTAGCGATGTCGGGTAAGCCGGAGGGTGCACGACTTGCCGAGCTCATGGACGACAACGGGGGAGAACTCAAAGGTCAGCAGGTTTACGAGGCCATAAACGAGAACGACCCAGGAGCACTCGAACTGCTTCGTGAAATGGGTGTTGCCTTGGGTAAGACCATCGCAACTCTGGCGGCCGTGCTCGATCCGGAGATTGTGGTTATCGGCGGCGGCGTCAGTCTCGCCGGCGAGAAACTATTGGCTCCCATGCGTGAGGCCTACCTTGGTTCGTTATCGGCCAGAGGGTTCCACCCAGAACTGAAACTAGAGGTCGCTCAGTTCGTCAATGACGCCGGAGTGGTCGGTGCTGCGGATCTAGCACGCGCAGCACTCAAGGGCTGAAGTAAACTAATACAAGACTTTTGAGCAGGAGGTAGCGGGTGGCTTATTTCATCCTGAAAAACTTCGTGCTCGGCCCGCTACTCAAGGCGCTCTTTCGCCCTTGGGTTCGCGGCATGGAGAACATCCCAACCGCCGGTCCGGTAATTCTGGCCAGTAACCACCTATCGTTCTCCGATTCCATTTTTCTTCCGCTGCAGTCGCGTCGTCCCGTGGTGTTCCTCGCCAAGAGCGAATACTTCACTGGCAAGGGGCTGAAAGGCGCCTTAACCCGTTGGTTCTTCAAGGCCACCGGACAATTGCCGATTGACCGCTCTGGCGGTAAGGCATCCGAAGCCTCACTCAACACCGGCCTCAAAGTTTTGGCTCAGGGTCAGGTGCTTGGTATTTATCCGGAAGGTACTCGTTCACCGGATGGCCGCCTGTTCCGAGGTCGTACCGGTATCGCCCGAATGGCTCTGGAGTCCAAGGTTCCGGTTATTCCGGTTGCCATGATCGACACCGAAAAGGTTCAGCCAATTGGCCGCCGTCTTCCGCGCATTCGCCGCATCGGCATCATCGTTGGTGAGCCGCTAGATTTTTCCCGCTTCGACGGAATGGAAGGTGACCGCGTGATTCTTCGTGCCGTCACCGACGAGATCATGTATGAACTGATGAAGATTTCTGGTCAGGAATACGTGGACGTCTACGCATCGACTTTGAAAGAGAAGCGCGCCCGCACGCGCTAGGAGAGAGCAAAACAATGAACGACATTTTGGCCGGGCTAGATCACCACGCCACGCTTCCAGCTGCCCAGCAACCAATCTGGCCTAACGCCGAAGAGGTTGCCAAGGTTCGCCTGGAACTAGCCAAGCAGCCACCACTGGTTTTCGCCGGTGAGGTCGACATCCTTCGCGCTCGTCTAGCCGATGCCGCCGCGGGTAAGGCATTCCTGCTGCAGGGTGGAGATTGCGCCGAAACCTTTGCGGATGCAACCGCTGATCGCATTCGTAACCGCGTCAAGACTCTTCTGCAGATGGCTGTAGTGCTCACCTACGGTGCCTCGATGCCGGTAGTGAAGATGGGCCGCATGGCTGGTCAGTTTGCCAAGCCGCGCTCATCGAACGATGAAACCCGTGACGGAGTTACTCTCTCGGCTTACCGAGGCGACGCCGTGAATGGTTACGACTTCAACGAGGAGTCTCGCACCAACGACCCATGGCGCATGCTCAAGGCTTACAACACCAGTGCTTCGACTCTGAACCTGATTCGTGCCTTCACCCAGGGTGGTTTCGCTGATCTTCGCTCGGTACACGAGTGGAACCGAGGTTTCTCGGAGAACCCAGCCAACGCTCGTTATGAGTCTTTGGCTCGTGAAATCGACCGCGCCATCAAGTTCATGGCTGCGTGCGGTGCAGACTTCGAGTCGCTTCGCACCACCGAGTTCTACGTGAGCCACGAGGCTTTGCTGATGGACTACGAGCGTCCGATGACTCGCATCGATTCTCGAACCGGTAACCCGTACACGACTTCTGGCCACTTCCTCTGGATTGGTGAGCGCACCCGTCAGCTAGACAATGCTCACGTTGACTTCCTATCGCGCGTCCGCAACCCGATTGGTGTCAAGCTTGGCCCAACCACCAGCGTCGACGACGTCCTAGCCCTGATCGAGAAACTAGACCCAAACCGCGAGCCTGGTCGTCTGACCTTCATCAGCCGCATGGGCGCTGGCAAAATTCGTGAAGAACTTCCAAAGCTGGTTGAAGCAGTTCGTGATGCTGGCTCCAACCCGCTCTGGATCACCGACCCAATGCACGGTAACGGCATCACCACCAAGAACGGTTACAAGTCGCGCCGCTTCGATGACGTCATGGATGAGGTTCGTGGTTTCTTCGAGGTTCACCACGCTGCCGGAACGGTACCTGGTGGTATTCACGTTGAGCTCACCGGCGACGACGTTGCCGAGTGCCTTGGTGGTTCTGAGGCGATCGATGAGTCGACTCTTGAAGAGCGCTATGAGTCTCTGTGTGACCCACGCCTGAACCACAGCCAGTCACTAGAACTCGCGTTCCTAGTTGCTGAGTCTCTAACTAAGAAGTAATTAGTAACGCGCGATTAGCGTGATGGTGTCGCCAACTCGAACTACGGTTCCGGCGGCTGGGTTCATCGACTTTACGTTTCTGGTACCCCATTGGCTGTTTGGCAGGTTGGTGTCTACTAGGACCTTGAGACCAAGTGCCTTCAACATTTCCTGCGCTGCCAGAATGCGCTGCCCGACCACATTTGGAAGGGTCACCTGGTTGGTCCCCTTTGAAACCACTAGGTCGACCTTCGAACCCTTGGCTAGATCGAGCTGGTTTGGTGCGGCTTCGATTACGTTGCCCTTTGGCACGGTGTCGCTGAATTCCTGAGTCACCGTTCCAACATCTAGACCAACCAGCTTCAGTGCTGCTTTGGCGGCGTCTAGGGTCAATCCGGCAACTACTGGGATTGCACCTAGTGAAATCTTCAGATCGATCTTTGAGCCCTCAGGAATGGTGAGGCCGTCACTACCGGTGTAGTCGAAAACGGTGCCGAGGTCTGCGGTGTTGAATCTGGAATCAACCGTACCTAGCACGAATCCGGCCTTAACTAATTCGGCGGTTGCTGTGGCGAGGTCCATGCCATTTAGGTCGGGAACCAAAACGAGCTTTGGTCCGTCGCTTAGGAAAATGGTGATGTTGCCACCCTTGGCAATCAGCCCTCCGGCAGGTGGATCAGTCTTTACGATTTGTCCGGCTTCAATGTTCGCCGAATTCACATGCTCAATGGTTACCTTTAGATCAAGAGTTTCCAAAACGTTCTGTGCCTGAACCATCGTGCGACCGGTTAGTTCTGGAACAGGGGAGAGCGCGCCAGGGCCTGCGGCAAACCACCATCCGGTTAGCCCTCCGAGAATGATTACCAGCGTGGTCAGGATAGCAAATGGGGCAAGCTTGCTTTTCTGACGTAATGCCTCGAATGGCTCTTCGATTTCTTCTTTGGTAACCGGGTCGATGATTGCCGTTGATTCTCCAGCAGACTCGACGGGGGTGATGATTCTGGTTGCGTTGTCGTTTGAAGCCTGCTGGTTGGATGCGATGAACTTCAGCATCGATCCAGCGTCTTGGATGCGCGCCTCAGGGTTTGGTTCGGTCGCAGCCAGCACCAGTCGATCCAGCGTCGCGGTGATGTTAGGCGAGGCCAGACTCGGTGCTGGCACCCGTGAGTTGGCGTGCTGGTAGGCAACCTGAACGTTTTGTTCACCCGTGAATGGACGCTTGCCAACCAGCATCTCGTAAAGCATGATTCCGCAGGCATAGATGTCCGACGCCTTGGTGGCCATGCCTCCGGTTACCAGCTCAGGTGCCATGTAGCCAACGGTTCCCAGAACCTCTTGGCTTTCGGTGCGGTTCGAAACGTTTCTGGCTAGGCCGAAGTCGCTTAGCTTGATGCGTCCTTCGTTGCTCAGCAAAATGTTTTCCGGCTTGATATCGCGGTGGATGATTCCTGCATCGTGGGCGGCGCGCAGTCCCGCAAGCACGGCATCTAGTAGCTCCATCGCGCGAGCTGGATCAATTACCTGGAAGTCATCCAGAACCTTGCGCAACGTGGTTCCTCGAACCAGCTCTAGGACGATGAAGGTGTAGTCGCCGTGCTGGCCCTGGTCGTAAATGTTGACCAGATTTGGGTGGTTTAGGGCTGCGGCAACACGTGCTTCGGTTACGAACTTGGCCCGAAAGTTTTCGTCGCTGGCGAGTTTGGAATCCAGAACCTTGATGGCTACTTCGCGGTGAAGCTGAAGATCGGTGGCCTCGTAAACCACAGCCATTCCGCCCTGGGCGAGAGGGCGATTAATGCGATAGCGACCCGATAACTCGGTGTCGTTAGGAATTAGGCCGTAGTTCATATGTATACCCAAATATGCTCACACAAAAGAACTGATTTGCCCCAAACATCCAAAGGTGTGGCAATCTATTGGTGTGAAAGACGTTTTTCAAATTGTTGACAAGTGGCTTACCGTTCCAGACCTTTGTGAACTGCTAGGCGTCAGTCCAGGTAAAGTTCATCGCTTGGTCGAAGAGCGCCAGATCTTCTTAGTAAACCGTGACGGAGTAAAGCAACTCCCTGCTCACCTGATCGTCGATGGCGAACCACTCCCATCGCTTCCGGGCACATTGAGCGTTTTGGAGGATGCCGGTTTCACTGTGGGGCAGGCTATCGAGTGGCTCTATACCGATGACGAGACTCTGGGTCACGCACCGATTGTTTCGCTCTTGAACGGTCGCAAGTCCGAGGTCAGACGGCTAGCGCAGTCGCTAGCGTTCTAGTGATCGCGGTCGATTACTTTTAGGGCCAGTTGGCGCAAGGCTTCCTTGGCCTGAGGTTCCAATTGCAATTGAGCAAGAGCGGCCAAACTTTCGTCGCCAAGTTCACGAATCAACTGCTCGACCTTTTCTAGTGCACCGGTGCCCTTGATGGTTACCTGAAGCATACGAATCTGTTCTGGGGTAAGTTCGCCAAGACCCAAGACCTCATCGAACAGCTTGATGGCAGTACTGCCGAGAGCCTCACGGGTGAGTGCAATCAGCACGGTTCGCTTTCCTTCGCGGAGGTCGTCTCCGGCTGGCTTTCCAGTCACTTCTGGCTCGCCAAATACGCCTAGGACGTCGTCGCGAAGTTGAAATGCCAAACCGAGCGGGATGGCGAAGGCAGATAGCCCTCGAAGCGTCTCCGGGCTGGCGCCGGTAAAAGCAGCACCGATCAGTAGCGGGGCTTCGATGCTGTACTTGGCCGTCTTGTAAAGCATCACGCGGTTGGCTCTGGCTACGGCTTCCGATTGTTCACGGGAAGCACCGGCGTTCTCTTCAACCATGTCTAGGTACTGACCGGCCATGACCTCGATGCGCATTTTGGCGAATTCGTCGCGGCAGGCCCAGGCTACGTTTGCGTTCGGTGCACGCCTGACCCCAGAGTCGAATAGTTCCGAACTCCAACCGAGCATGATGTCGCCGGTGAGGATCGAGCCGGCGGCGCCAAAGCGCTCCTTTGAACCGCTCCAGCCGTTTGCTAGGTGATGCTCTTCAAAACGCTTGTGCACTGCAGGCTTACCGCGTCTGGTGTCGGAGTTGTCCATTAGGTCATCATGTACCAGGGCTGCTGCGTGGAACATTTCTAGAGCGGCGCACAAATCGACTAGGGCGGCAGCCGATCGGCGTTCGGTTTCTTCGTCGTAGTCAACCGAACCAACTTCGCGGCAGGCGGCCCAGGCCCAGTATGTGAATAGCGCGCGGAATCGTTTGCCGCCGCTGAGAAGTTCAGAGGCGAAGCCAGTGATCACAGAGAGTTCGGAATCAATGGCGGTGAGGGAACTTCGGCGCTCGGCGCAAAATTCGTCCAGACGTCTACTGACCAGTTCCACTAGGGTAGTGCTCTCACTCATAGCACTAGCCTAGCCCGAAGCCCATAGTTAGGATGGAGTTATGGGTTTGACCGAACGCGAACAGAAGCTACTCGATGAGCTTGAACGCAGCCTTGCCGAGGGGCAGGGCGGAGACCCTTCGCGCAAGCTGGGCGCACTCGAGTTCTCAGCGCGCAAGATCATCATTGGTATCTTGATTCTCCTAGCTGGGCTTACCGGCCTACTAGTTGGGGTTTCGAGCCGATCCATGTTGATTGGCGTCGCTGGTTTCGGTGTGATGCTGCTCGGGATTTTCCTGGCTGCCTCCACTAAGCCCAAAAAATAACCGGTTTCAAGCTGGGTCGACTTCGGTCGGCCCTATTTTTTTGCCAAATTTGGGGGAGTCGCTTTATTTTTACTCCATTTTGCTCCACTGGTATTCTGCCCTTTTAGTTATTGAGTTGTTACCAAAATTTGCCTAGAAAATATGTCTAAATTGGCGTGTTTTTGGTGATTGGTGGTGTAAAGTGGAGGAATAAGGAGCAATCGACCACAGAGGGGAGGATGAAATGCCATTTAGCGGTCAGTCACAGCCGAAGCTAGACGACAAGGGGCGTTTGATTCTGCCTGCCAAGTGGCGTGAGGCACTGGGTGATGGCGTTTACCTAACCAAGGGCCAGGACCACTGCGTTTCGGTATACACCGCAGCCGAGTTCTCGAAGATCTCCGCTCAGCTCGAAGCAGCCCGCCAGACCACAAAGGCGGCCCGCTTCTTCATCAGAAACTTCATGGCATCTGCCGAAAGCGAAGCACCGGACAAGCAGGGGCGAATCACCATCCCTGGTCACCTTCGCGAGTACGCAGGCCTAAGCCGCGAATTGATCCTTGCCGGCGTGAACAACCACATTGAAATCTGGGACCTAGCTACTTGGAACCAGCACATGGCCGAACAGGACGCTCAGTTCGCAGACCTCGACGAAGAGGTGATCCCTGGAATCTTCTAGGGGAAATCATGACCAAGGCCATCAACGAACTGCACACTCCGGTAGCACTTGACTACGCGCTAGAGATTCTCGGACCTAGCCTGGTCGGTAAGTCGGCTGTAATGGTTGACGGCACCCTAGGTCTCGGAGGTCACACCGAGGCCTTTCTTGAGAAGTTCGATCAGTTGACCGTGGTTGGTATTGACCGCGACACTAAGGCCCTGGAGCTAGCCGCGAAGCGTCTAGAGCGTTTTGCCGGCCGAGTCATCTTCGCTCACGCCATTTACAGCGAAATCGGTGAAGTGATCGCTGAGAACGGCATCGACGGCGTCGACGCGGTGCTGTTGGACCTCGGAGTTTCTTCGATGCAGCTCGATGAAGAGGACCGCGGTTTCGCTTATTCCTTCGACGCTCCGCTAGACATGCGCATGAACCAGACCGAGGGTCGTACCGCAGCTCAGGTGCTAAACACCTACTCGGAAAAGGATCTAGCTCGAATCTTCAAGGAATACGGCGAAGAGCGCTACGCCAAGCAGATTGCAGCAGCGATTGTGGCACGTCGAGGTCAGGAGCCTTTCGCTGGAAGTGCTGACCTTGCTGCTCTGGTTTCCTCGATTGTTCCATTCATCCCAGGCAAGACCACCGGCCACCCAGCCAAGCGCGTCTTCCAGGCGCTACGCATCGAGGTAAACGGCGAGCTGGAAATCCTCGAAGAGGCAATCCCTGCAGCCGTTGATGCACTAAACCTGGGCGGACGCATCTTGGTGATGTCCTACCACTCGCTAGAAGACGGAATCGTCAAGAAAGCTTTGGTGGCAGACGCCACCTCAAAGGCACCGCTAGAGATGCCAATCGAACTTCCTGAGCACGCACCAATCTTGCGAATCCTCACCAAGGGTACGCAAGGGGCGAGTGACAGCGAGAAATTAGCAAACCCAAGAGCCGCATCAGTACGGATGCGCGCCGCAGAGAAGATCAGAGAAGCAGCATGAGTGCACTACGCGCATTGAACGCAGTTCCGGAAAAGATTCAGGGCCGAATCGGATTCCTTCGAGGAATGAAGCCGGGACTAGCTCGCACCCTAGTAATCGTCGCGTTAGGTCTATTCGCCATCAACGTAGCGAATCTAGTTCTAAGCAACATCACCATCCAGTCGACCTACAAGCTAGCTGCGCTAAAGGCCGAGCGTAATGTGCTCAGCACCGAGGCCGAAGTTGTTGGAACCAAGGTGAACTCGCTGGCTTCGAACCAGAACCTAGTTGACGTTGCTCACGCTCTTGGAATGGTTTCTAATGTGAACCCAGTGTTCCTGCGTCTAAGCGATGGTCAGGTAATTGGTAAGCCAAAGCGTGCCCTTGCAAACCAGCGTTCGGTAGCCGCCAACCTAGTGCCAAATGCTGCTATGAACACTGACACCAACACGGAGTTGCTAACCAAGAATTCGCAAGTTTCTTTGGTAGGTTCAACGGGAAGCGCCACTACTCAGGCTGGCTCTGGAACCATTCAAGCTTCACCAACTTACTAGTAACAAGGCGGACAGCAGATGAGTATGTTGCCTCCGGATGAAGAAAACAGAAGACAGCTTGTACTGCGTCGTCTAACTGGAGTCGTTGTCGGTGCATTCGTGATTGCGCTTTTGAACTACCAGGTGATCAGCGCCGGAGCAATCAACAGTGAAAGCAAAGGCAATCGAACCGTAACTCGTACGGTTGAAGCGCTTCGCGGCTCCATCCTAGATAGAGACGGCCAGATCTTGGCCAAGTCGGTTTATCGCTACGACATCAACGCCGATCCGTCGGCGGTATCTGAGGTTGCTCGCCAGGTTGACGGTAAAACCGTGACAGTTTCGGTGGATCAGCTTGCCGGTCAGCTTGCTGAGATTCTTGGCAAAGACAAAGACGCACTGCTTAGGAAGTTGGCTGGGACCGGCAAGTACGTCAACCTCTCCAAGAACGTCGATGCCACCATCTACTCGAAAATCAAAGCGTTAGACATTCCTTGGATTTGGCCCGATGCTCACCCTTCACGTCTATATCCAAACGGTGCTGTAGCTGGAAACCTTCTCGGATTTATCACAGCTGACGGCGCCACCCTGGCCGGTATCGAACGCAAGATGAACTCCTGTTTGGCTGGTGTTGACGGACAAGAAACATACGAGCGTGGCTCGGACGGCATTCGAATCCCAGACAGCGCCGTGGTCTCCCAAAAGGCTAGAAACGGTGGAAAACTTCAGCTGAC